>NZ_ALVC01000043.1:0-24624 GCF_000293195.2 Sphingomonas sp. LH128 | reverse complement strand
AGGGCGATGCATCCGATTAGCGCCGTCCGGTACTTTCTGGCGGGCAAGAACCCTACAAGCACCGCTAGACCGAAGACGGTCGCAATGAACATGTATGGAGGGCTTTCGAACATTCCACGATGGTATCGTGGCGATCGAATGTCCGCAACGGGGCGCTTGCCGAAGGTCGGCTTTCCTACATCCGACGCCGTCCCATACACTGCGCCGCATGCCCCATCCGACCGCCCAAAACCGCACAAGGTTACACCGCAAGGTGACACTTCCCCTCACAAGGTGACACTTCCCGGCCCAAGGTGACACCTTCTCCCTCTGGACAGTGTAAACCGTGTAAACCTGCGTCACCTTGTGGACCTCGGGTAGCGCCTCCAGCGGCTTCTCCCCCGTCCATTCACGCCTGATAGGTTAACCCCCTTGAACATCGCGCATTGCCACGCGACATAGGCGAGGCAAAATCGCAAAGAGGACTCCCATGCTCGACCTGTTCGGCGCTTCGAACGCCCAAGGAAAGTTCACCACCGATCCCGTGACGGGCGCACTCGTGCCGATGGTCGTCGAGCAGACCAGCCGCGGCGAACGTTCGTTCGACATTTACTCGCGCCTGCTGCGTGAGCGCATCGTGTTCATCACCGGTCAGGTGGAAGACCACATGGCCTCGCTCATCGTCGCGCAGCTGCTGTTCCTGGAATCGGAAAACCCGACCAAGGACATCTCGATGTACATCAACTCGCCGGGCGGCGTGGTGACGGCCGGCATGGCGATCCACGACACCATGCAGTACATCAAGCCGCGCGTCTCGACCGTGTGCATCGGCCAGGCCGCGTCGATGGGCAGCTTCCTGCTCGCCGCCGGTGAGCCGGGCATGCGCATCGCGCTGCCGAACGCGCGCATCATGGTCCACCAGCCCTCGGGCGGCGCGCAGGGCATGGCCAGCGACATCGAGATCCAGGCGCGCGAAATCCTGCGCATGCGCCGCCGCCTGAACGATCTCTACGTGAAGTACACCGGCAAGTCGCTCGATGAGATCGAGAAGGCGATGGACCGCGACACGTTCCTCGAAGCTGACGAAGCGCTGGCATTCGGCCTCGTCGACAAGGTCTTCGAGACCCGCCCCGACGGCGACAAGCCGGCGGAAGCGTAACGTCCTGAAGCGGGACCGGCGCCTTCAGTCTCCGTCAAGCATTTGGCGGTAGGATTGCAAAGCCGGTCCCGGGCAGGCTAGAGTGAGCGAGTCGCCTCGGTTGGAGGCTAAAGACGGAAAATGACGAAATTGAGCGGATCTGACGCGAAAAGCACCCTATACTGCAGCTTCTGCGGTAAGTCGCAGCATGAAGTGCGCAAGCTGATCGCGGGCCCAACGGTGTTCATCTGCGATGAATGTGTCGAGCTTTGCAACGACATCATCCGCGAAGAAACCAAGGCGGGCATTGCCGGTCGCAAGGAAGGCGAGATCGTCTCCCCGCGCGACATCTGCGAGATGCTGAACGACTACGTGATCGGCCAGGAACGCGCCAAGCGCGTCCTGTCGGTGGCTGTCCACAACCACTACAAGCGCCTCAAGCACAGCGGCAAGCAGGGCGACGTCGAGCTGTCGAAGTCTAACATCCTGCTGGTCGGGCCGACCGGTTCGGGTAAGACGCTGCTCGCGCAGACGCTCGCGCGCACCTTCGACGTGCCGTTCACGATGGCCGACGCCACCACGCTGACCGAAGCCGGCTACGTGGGCGAGGACGTGGAGAACATCATCCTCAAGCTGCTGCAGGCGTCCGACTACAACGTCGAGAAGGCGCAGCAGGGCATCGTCTACATCGACGAGATCGACAAGATCAGCCGCAAGGCCGAGAACCCGTCGATCACGCGCGACGTTTCCGGTGAGGGTGTGCAGCAGGCGCTGCTCAAGCTGATGGAAGGCACCACCGCCTCGGTTCCGCCGCAGGGTGGTCGCAAGCATCCGCAGCAGGAATTCCTGCAGGTGGACACGACCAACATCCTGTTCATCTGCGGCGGCGCTTTCGCCGGCCTCGATAAGATCATTGCCGACCGCCTGCAGAAGCGTTCGATCGGCTTCGGCGCGCATGTCGCCGATCCAGACAAGCGCCGAGTGGGCGAACTGCTCCAGAAGGCGGAGCCGGAAGATCTCCTCAAGTTCGGCCTGATCCCCGAATTCGTCGGCCGCCTGCCGGTGATCGCGACCCTCAACGACCTCGACATCGAGGCGCTGGTCAAGATCCTCAAGGAACCGAAGAACGCGCTGATCAAGCAGTATGCGCGCCTGTTCGAGCTGGAAGACGTGGAGCTGACCTTCACCGACGACGCGCTCGAAGCGATCGCCAAGAAGGCGATCGAGCGCAAGACCGGCGCGCGCGGCCTGCGTTCGATCGTGGAAGGGCTGCTGCTCGACACCATGTTCGACCTGCCGACCGAGCGCGACATCGCTGAAGTCGTCGTCGACAAGGACGTGGTCGAGGGCCGCAAGGAACCCGTCCGCGTGCTCAAGGGCGACAAGGCGGAAGCTGCGGCCTGACGGCTCCGGTCCCCGCATCGCGAATACCACAAGGCCCGGTCGGTTCGCTGACCGGGCCTTGTGTCGTTGGGGGTCTTTGTGGAGCGGGCGGAGCCAAGTGAAGCGCTATCTCTTCATCTGCAGCCAGAACCGACTGCGCAGCCCGACCGCAGAGCAGGTTTTCGCATGCCGGGGCGATATAGAGGTCGCTTCGGCAGGCACCAACGCCGACGCCGAGGAACCGCTGACCGGAGAGCTGGTGACCTGGGCCGACGTCATCGTGGTCATGGAGAAGGCCCATCGCACCAAGCTGCAACGGCGTTTCCGGCGTTCCCTAAACGGGCAGCGCGTCATCTGTCTCGACATTCCGGACGACTTTGCCTTCATGGATCCCGACCTGATACGGCTGCTTGAACGCAAGATGGCGCGCTACCTGCCGACGACTGCCGATCGGACCTAGATCCTCGCGCGGATATCGCTTGGACGGGTGCCCGCTTGCTTGGCAACCCGCGATGGCCGCCCCACTCTGCGGCAAACACATTGGGGAGAGAGCCATGGCCGCACGCGTTCCGGTTTCGCGGGTGATCCACACCATTCATGCCGTCGCCGACATTCATGCCGCCCGTGCACTCTATCAGGATGCGCTGGGCGGGCTGGTCTTTGCAGAGAACTACTTCCCCGCCGAGGACCGCGACGCTGCGCTGCTCTACGTCACCGACCACATGGTCGAACCGATGGCGCCGCGCCGCGCGGACGACCTCACCAAGCCGTTCGCCCGCCAGTTCGCCCGGATCGGGCAGGCCTTCCACTCGTTCGAGATCAAGGTGGCGGACGGCAAGGCAGCCAGCGCCGCCTTCCGCGAGGCCGGTTGCACCGTCGCCGCCGACTACGGCGTGTTCTTCTTCGTGAAGCCCGAATCGACCGGCGGCGTCCTGCTGGAAGTCTGCGAACTGCCGATGCCCAACGATCCGTGGGAGCGGGGCAACTGGGACCCGGCGGTCGGGGCAGGGCATCACTGTACGGTGGCCGGACTGGATCACATCGGCTGCGTCACCGCCGATATCGAGACGGCGCTGCGCTTCTTCACGGAGGTCGTCGACGGCGAAGTGCTGGAGGACGCCCGGACCGAACTACCCCAACCCGCGCGCCGGGTCCTGCTGCAAGTGGGCGACACGCGGGTCGCCTTCGTGCAGCCGGACGATCCTGCCGGTGGCCCGCTCGGTGCGTTCCTGCAAAGTACACAGAACGGCATCTATGCGCTCGTCTGGAAGATCGCCGATGCGGGCAGGGCGCGGGCGCATTTCGCGGACAAGCTGAAGCTGCGCCTGACGGGCGAGGGTTGCATATCATCCGGCTTCGCCATTCTGCCCGAGGACTTCCTCGGCGCGCGGCACGAATTCGTATAGCCTAGACGACGGCCTCGCTCTCCAGCGCGCAGGGGCTGTGGTCGTCGGTTTCGACCTGAATGGTCGGGTGGCCGATGCCGAACTCATGCTCGAGGTCATGGGCCAGGGCATGCAGGAATCCGTCGCCCGGCTGTCCGCCGGGCATGACGAGGTGCGCGGTGAGAGCGGTCTCGGTCGTGCTCATCGGCCAGATGTGCAGGTCATGGACGCGCACGACGCCCGGCCGCGCCTCGAGGAAGGCGCGCACGCGCGGGCCGTCGATGCCCTCCGGCACGCCCAGCATGCCCATGTGCAGCGAATCGCGCAGCAGGCCCCAACTCGACCATGCGATCACGACGGTGATGACCAGCGAGGTCACCGGATCGACGAGTGCCCATCCGGTATACGTGATCAGCAGCCCCGCGATCACCACGCCGACCGAAACCAGCGCGTCGGCCAGAAGATGCACGAACGCCGCCCGCAAGTTCAGGTCGGACTTCGAGCCCTTCGCGAAAAGCAGAGCCGAAAGCCCGTTCACCGCGATGCCGATGCCCGCGACGATCATCATCGTGGTGCCGCCCACCGGCTCGGGATCGGCGAGGCGGCGTACCGTCTCGACGAGGATCGCGCCGATCGCCACCCACAGCAGCGCCGCATTCGCGATCGCGGCGAGGATGGAGGAACTCTTGAGGCCGTAAGTGAAGCGCTCCGAAGGCGGGCGGGCCGATAGCACCGCCGCCGCCCAGGCAAGCGCCAGCGAAAGGACGTCCGACAGGTTGTGCCCCGCATCCGCCAGCAGCGCCATGGACCCGCTCGCGAAGCCCGCGATGACCTCTGCGATGACGAAGATGAGGTTCAGCGAGACGGCGATGGCGAAGGCGCGACCGGGATTTGCCGGCGCCGCATGCGCATGATGGTGCCCGTGGTGATGCCCGTGGCCGTGGCTATGCTGATGTCCGTGATGATGACCTGCGCTCATGGCCGAACGAGTGGCACGAGCGCCCGGTCGGCATCAAGCGATGACGTAACATCACGGCCGTATTACGTTTTTGCAGCGTTGCAGGCGCAGCAGCACTTTCCCTTTCTAGTGACATTTATGCCGCAGTGCAATATCGCGCGCGCACCATAAACTACTGAAATATTGTTATTTTTTTGCAAAAAATTGTGTTGTGTTACGCTTGTGTCACAAAATTTCGCGTTTGCGCACGCATTTGAGTCCTCACCGTCAGAAAGTTGTCATATCCCGCTGCTCTTAGCAGCCGCAGCAAATGCGGCGGGGCTGAAGCGTTCGTCGCACATTGTGACCACTCTAGTCTGACAAGATCAGGGGCATAAAATGAAACTCACCTCCCTCCTCTCCACGGCGACCAGCACGATCGCCGTTGGCGCCGCCTTCCTCGCGGTTCCCGCTTTCGCGCAGTCGACCGGTTCGGCCGACTTCGACGGCGACACCATCGTCGTCACCGGCGGCCGCGTGCACGACATTCTTGGGGTTCGCACGCCCGACTCGCCCAAGGCGAAGGTCGAGATCGGCCAGGAAATCATCGGTGCGCAGCGCGCTGGCCAGTCGGTCAACGAAATCATCAACTTGGTTCCGGGCGTCAGCTTCACCAACAACGACCCGTGGGGTTCGTCGGGCGGTTCGTTCACCATCCGCGGCTTCGATTCGAGCCGTATCTCGCAGACCTTCGACGGTATCCCGCTCAATGACTCCGGCAACTACGCGATCTATACGAACCAGCAGGTCGATGCCGAGCTGATCGAGCGCGTCAACGTCAACCTGGGTTCGACCGACGTGGACAGCCCGACGCCTGCGGCCGTCGGCGGCACCGTCAACATCAACACCAAGGTTCCCGACGACCAGTTCGGCGTCATGACCAGCATGTCCTACGGCGACATCGCCGCGAAGGGTTCGGGCGGCGAAGACCGTTCATTCCAGCGCTTCTTCGCCAAGGTCGAGACGGGCGAGTTCACCTCGGTCGGCACCAAGGCCTGGTTCTCGGGCTCGTACTCGCGCAACGGCGCCACTTTCGCCAACTACGGCAAGGTCGAGAAGAAGCAGTTCAACGCCAAGATCTACCAGCCGATCGGCGTGGACGGCGACTTCATCTCGATCGCCGGTCACTACAACGTGAACCGCAACAACTTCGGCGGCTCGCCGCTGAGCGCGGCCGCGATCACGCTCGACAAGGATGAGCGCTTCTACGACGTCGCGGGCGGCGTGCCTTGCACGACCAGCACCGGCAGCGTTCCCAACTCGTGCGGTTCGCAGTTCGAGCGTCGCTACAATCCATCGAACACCGGCAACCTCCGCCTGAACTCGCTGTTCCACCTGACCGACAAGCTGACCTTCTCGGTCGACGCGGCCTACCAGACCGTCAAGGCCAACGGCGGCGGCACCTCCGTCGCGGTCGAAGGCTACAACCGCGACGGTTACACCGGCGTCTTCTTCGAGACTTTCGCTCCGGTCAGCAGCCGTTCGGCCAGCTACTACTTCTACGGTGACGTCGATCTCAACGGCGACGGTGTGACCGGTTCGGGCGATGCTGTCCGCATCCTTTCGCCGAGCCAGACCAACACCCGCCGCGTGATCGCGATCGCGAACCTCGCCTACGAGATGGACGAGAACAACAGCGTCCGCGTGTCGTACAGCTTCGACCGCGCGCGTCACCGCCAGACCGGCCCGGGCGGCTTCCTGAAGACCAACGGCGAACCGTTCGACGTCTTCCCGATCAACGACCCGATCCTCGACGAGTATGGCAATCGCATCGACAAGCGTGACCGTCTGTCCTACGCGACCCTGCACCAGATCTCGGGCGAATACCGCGGTCGCTTCTTCGACGACTCGCTGACGGTCCTGCTGGGTGTTCGTGCACCGTTCTTCCAGCGTGAGCTGAACCAGAACTGCGTCACCACTGACGCCAGCGGCAACGTCAGCTGCGTCGGCGCAAGCCAGGTCGCAGACTACCTCGCCTCGCACACATCGGCGGTTGGTCCGCTCTCGCGCACCATCAAGTACGATAAGGTTCTGCCGAACGTCGGTGCGGTCTTCAAGCTGACCCCCGAACTGAGCCTCGCCGGCAGCTACGCCAAGAACATCTCGGCGCCGAGCACTGACGCGCTCTACGGCACGTTCTTCTACGAGGCGAACGATCCGCTCGCCCGTCGTACCGCCGAGACCTCGGACAGCTTCGACCTCAGCCTGCGTTACTCGACCCCAATCGTGCAGGCGGCCGTCACCGGCTGGTACTCGAAGTACAAGAACCGCATCGTCACCACCGTCGATATCGACGGCAACTCGACCGACACCAACCTTGGTCCGGTCAAGAAGTATGGCGTGGATGCAAGCCTCGGCGTACAGCCGATCGAGCCGCTGTCGCTTTATGCCTTCGCTTCGTACATCAAGTCGGAGATCCAGAACGATATCCTCGGTTCGGGCGGTGTCCTGCTCGCGACCAAGGGTAACCGCGAGCGTGGCGCTCCGGACTGGCTGGTCGGCGGCCGCGCGGAACTGAACCTGGGTGATGTTTCGGTTGGCGCGCAGGCCAAGTACACCGGCAATCGCTTCCTGAACGACACCAATACGGTGAAGTTCAAGAGCTACACCGTCGTCGACATGAACCTGCGCTACAAGCTGGAGAGCCTCGGTCTCGCCAAGAGCGAAATCCAGCTCAACGTCTCGAACTTGTTTGACAAGTTCTACGTCGGTTCGTTCAGCGGCGCTGTCGCCACGGCTCCCGCTTCGGCCTTCGTGAACTTCGGTTCGCCGCGCGCCGTCAGTGCCACCCTCGTGATGGGCTTCTGATCCACTACGATCCGGCAACGGAAAAAAGAGAGGGGAGGGACCGCAAGGTCTCTCCCCTTTTTCTTTGCCGGCCCGGCACGTTGTTTCTCGCCCGGAGCAAGGGCGAGGTTCAGGCGCGATCCGTTTTCCTACATCGGCGAGCGGGCGTAGAACGCTCGCATGAAAACTTGCCCTTCGATCTGCCACATGCGCGTGATGGAACGCTATCGTCGCAAGCTCGAATGCCGCTGTGGCGGAGCGCCGAGCCGTGGGCAAGATGACGCTTCACCCTCGCAAGGTGACAGATTCCCACCTCAAGGTGACACCTTCTCGGCACAAGGTGACACTTTCCGGGGTAAGGTGACGCCTTTTCTCCCTGGACTGTGTAAACCGTGTAAACCTGTCACCTTGCAACGAGCCGCCGGGCACGTGTGCGCCGATGCGGCAGGGGTGGCGTTACTCGTAGACGCAGGAGTCGTAGCCGCCGCGCTTCACTGTGCCGATGCGCGCGGCGATAGTGTTACCGTAGCGGCGCGTGAAGCCCGCCGGGTTCTTCACCGAGCGGGTCTTGGGGCTGGGCAGGGCGGCAGCCATGCGGCCCGCCTCGGCGGGGGAGAGGCTCGCGGCGGACTTGCCGAAGTACCGCTGCGCCCCGGCCTCGACGCCGTACGTGCCGATGCCGGTCTCGGCGACGTTGAGGTAAACCTCCATGATCCGGCGCTTGTCCCACAGGTTCTCGATCAGGAAGGTGAACCAGACCTCGAAGCCCTTGCGCAAGTAGCGGGTCCAGCCTTCGCCCTGCCACAGGAACACATTCTTCGCGGTCTGCTGGCTGATCGTCGAGCCGCCCCGGATGCGACCTCCCCGGGCATTGCGCTCCATCGCCTTTTCGATGGCCTGCGTGTCGAAGCCGTTATGCGTGCAGAACTTGCCATCCTCGGCGGCGACCACAGCGGCGACCATGTTGCGGTCGATCCGGCTGAGCGGCACCCAGTCCTTGGTGATCCCGTTGCCATCGACCAGCATCGTCACCGTCACCGGCGGCGGCACGAAGCGATAGAGCACCGTCAGGCCCACGCTGATCGCAATGAACCACACGATGATCTTGGCAAGGAGACGCATGGACGCAGGAAGCCTCTGAAACGGTCGGGAGTCTTCTCTCTAGTCGAAATGCCCGGCATTGCGCCAGCACCGGCGGGCGCTACGCCCGGCCGATACATTAATTCGTAATACAGACGTTTAATTTGCAGTATGGACAATTCTCCCGGATACTTCTGCTGCATAAGAGGAACGGGAGAACAGGCGCATGGCAGCATCCTTCGGCGTGGGGTGGAGGCAGGTCGCGGTTGGGTTCATGCTGTTGGCGGCGACGGGCATGGTGGCGGCGACCTATTCGATCGTCGCGGTGCCGCTGGCGCGTGAGTTCCAGCCGAGTCGCACCGTCCTGATGCTGGCGATGACGGTCCTGTCTGGGACGAGCGCGGTGCTGGCGCCGCTGCTGGGGACGCTGATGGACCGCTTTCCGCTACGCCGCCTGATGGTGACGGGCGGGCTGTGCCTGGGGGCGGGTTACGTGGCGATTTCCCTCGCGACCTCCTTCACGCAAGTACTGGTGATCTTCGCCGTGCTGATCGCGCCCGCCAACGTACTCATGGGGCCGGTGGCGATCACCGTGCTGCTCTCGCGCTGGTTCGCGCAGAAACGGGGGAGGGCGGTCGGTATCGCCATTGCCGGGATTTCGGCAGGCGGCTTCGTGTTTCCGCTCATCATCTCCGCTCTGATGGCGGCGTTCGAGTGGCGACTTGCCTTGCGGGCCTTGGCCGTCGTGCTGCTGCTCTGGACGATCCCGATGGCAATGCTGGTGGTGGACCGGCCATCCGACAAGCGCCTCAATCCCGACGGCGCGGACGAACCGCCGCTGCAGGCGCGGGAAGAACTGGCGAGGAACCCGATCTCCGCGCGGGAAATCCTGACCGACCCGGCTTTCTGGATGATCGCCCTGACCGTCTCGATCGTGACAGCGGGCCTGAAAGGCATGATCACGAACTTGGCGCCGCTCGCCATCGATACCGGGGCGACGGCGGCGCAAGCGGCACCGCTGATCTCGATATATTCCGCGTGCGGGTTCATCGCGAAGCTGAACTTCGCGGCGCTTTCCGACAAGGTCGGGCCGAAAGTGCTGATGTTCTGCGGCCTTGGCGGATTCGCAGCGGGGATGGTCTGCCTGACGCAGGCGGGAGCGGGCTACGGCGTGATTGCGCTGGGGGTGGCGATTACGGGACTGTTCGGCGGACTGATGGTTCCGGCCGAAAGCTACCTCGCCCCGCGGATTTTCGGCCAGCGCGGCGTCGGGCGGGCGATGGGGTTGCTCTCCGGCGCGATCCTTTTGGCGATGCTGGCGACACCGCCGCTCTACGGACTGATGTACGACGTGACGGGAAGCTACACCGGCATGTTCTGGATATTCGCAGCTGCTGCAGTGGCGGCGCTGTTCTGGGTTCCGATGCTGCGGCTGCATCCGCGCGAGCAGGCGGTGTGAGGGCAAAGAAAAACCGGGCCATCCTTCGCGGACGGCCCGGCCTCTCGTTATACTTGGTGGCTCTGGATCAGGCCGGGAGCAGGCGCTTCTCACCGGCGATGCGGTTCATCGCCTTCTGCAGCTTCTCGAAGGCGCGCACCTCGATCTGGCGCACGCGCTCGCGGCTGACCGAGTAGACCTGGCTCAGTTCCTCCAGAGTCTTGGGATCGTCGGTCAGGCGGCGCTCCGTCAGGATGTCGCGCTCGCGCTCGTTGAGCGAACCCATGGCCTCGATAAGCATGTCGTGGCGCACCGACGCTTCCTCGGCATCCGCGACGGTTTCGTCCTGCAGCGGGCGGTCATCCTGCAGGATGTCCATCCACTGGCCTTCGCCTTCCTCACGCAGCGAGACGTTGAGCGAGGCATCGCCGCCCATCATCATGCGGCGGTTCATGTTGACCACCTCGGTCTGCGAGACGCCCAGCGTCGTCGCGATCTTGGCGACGTCGTCGGGGTGCAGGTCGGTGTCCTCGTAGGCGTCGAGGTTCTTCTTCATGCGGCGCAGGTTGAAGAACAGCTTCTTCTGCGCGGCGGTGGTGCCCATCTTCACGAGGCTCCACGAACGCAGGATGTATTCCTGGATCGAAGCCTTGATCCACCACATCGCATAAGTCGCGAGGCGGAAGCCGCGCTCGGGCTCGAACTTCTTGACGCCCTGCATCAGGCCGATGTTCCCTTCGGAAATCAGCTCGGACACGGGGAGGCCGTAGCCGCGATAGCCCATGGCGATCTTGGAAACGAGTCGCAGGTGGCTGGTGACGAGCTGCGCTGCAGCTTCCGGATCCTGATGCTCCGAATAGCGCTTCGCCAGCATGTATTCCTGCTCAGGAGCCAGGATCGGGAACTTGCGGATCTCCGACAGGTAGCGGTTGAGGCTTTGCTCACCGCCCAAAGCCGGGACACTCGGCAGGTTTCGATTATTGCTCACGATCATCCGTCCTTTCTAGGTCGGTACACGGTCTAGGACCCTTCATAGGCGTCTTAGCTTGTGACCACCTCTATACGTTAGCATGGATTTGCGATTTCAGTGTCGCAGTTCGTCGATCAGTGTCCGCATATCGTCGGGCAAAGGACTGGCGAAATGGACCCTTTCTTGTGAAACGGGGTGAACGAACCCGAGTTCCGCAGCGTGGAGCGCCTGGCGGGAAAAACCGAGTCGGGAGAGAATCGGTCGAAGCGGAGAAGGAGTTCGCCCATAGACGGGGTCTCCCAATAGCGCATGACCGATTGACGCCATGTGAACACGGACCTGATGGGTTCGTCCCGTCTCAAGCCTGCATTCGACAAGAGTGGCGCCGCGCAGCGCCGCCAGCGTGCGGAAATGGGTGACCGCGTGCTTGCCGCGCCCGTCCTCCACCAGCGCCATCTTCTTGCGATCATGCGACGATCGGGCGATCGCGCCGCGCACGGTTCCGGCTACCGGCACCGGCCTGCCGCCGACGACGGCGTGATAGGCGCGTTCGATCGAGTGATCGGCGAACTGGACGGCCAGCCCTTCGTGCGCCTTGTCGGTCTTGGCGACGACGAGCAGCCCTGAAGTGTCCTTGTCGATGCGGTGGACGATACCGGGGCGCGCCACGCCGCCGATGCCGGACAACTGGCCCCGGCAGTGGTGGAGCAGGGCGTTCACCAGCGTTCCGTCGAGATTGCCCGCGGCCGGGTGGACGACGAGTCCGGCGGGCTTGTCTACGATGATCAGGTGCTCGTCCTCGTAGACGACGGCGAGGGGGATGTCCTGCGCCACCGCTTCGGCGGGCGTAGCCTCGGGCACGTCGATGGCAAACGGTGTTCCGGCATCCACTTTCAGAGATGCCTGCGCTACGGGCTTTCCGGCGAGCGAGACGCGGCCTTCACCCATCAGCGCCTTGATGCGTTCGCGCGACAGGCCGCTGACTTCGGCCAGGGCCTTGTCGATCCGGCCGCCACTGGCGACTTCGCCTTCGATGATGTTTGTAAGCGCCCCCATTGCGCGTAGGATTTGGGGATGATCGTCGAACTGACAAGTGGTGTTCTTGCAACATTGCATGAAGATGCTCGCAGGGCTGCTCCCGAAGAATGCTGCGGACTGTTGCTGGGGCGCGGTCAACGGATAGACGAAGCGCGGGCTGCGGCGAATCTGGCGGAAAACCGCCATGTTCACTTCGAGATCGACCCCGTTGTGCTGCTGGCGGCGCACAAGGAGGTGCGGGCGGGTGGGCCGGAAGTGATCGGCTACTATCACTCTCATCCTACGGGGATTTGCGTGCCTTCGGCGACCGATCGGCAACATTCCACCGGGGATTCGCGCATCTGGGCGATCATCGCGGAGAGCGAGGTTGCTTTCTGGCGCGATAACGCCAATGGATTCGAGGCCCTGCCGTTCCGCGTCGTCGAATAGGGGGCCGCGTCAGAAGTACGAAAGAGCAGTCCAAGCCCATGACCACGAGTTCGATCGAACTTGCCAGCCTCCTGTGTTCGCGCCTTTGCCATGACATGCTCAGCCCGGTCGGCGCGCTGACCAATGGCCTTGAACTGCTCGCGGACGAGAAAGACCCGGAGATGCGCCAGCGCTGCTTCGAACTTCTTGACCAGAGCGCGAGGATTTCCACCGACAAGCTCAAGTTCTTCCGCCTGGCCTTCGGTGCGGCGGGCGGCTTCGGCGAGATGGTGGCGGTGAGCGAGGCCAAGGTTCTCGTCGATGCGCTGGTGGCGAACAATCCGCGCGTCACGCTGGCCTGGGCACTGCCGAGCGATTCGCTGCCGAAGGCGGCGATCAAAACGCTGCTCAACTTCGCACTGATTGGTCTCGAGGCACTGCCGCGCGGCGGTACGCTGGAAATCGCGGCCGAGTATCGCGACAATCACAGCGAACTGGTGGTGCGTGCTGCCGGTCCGCGTATCGCTTTCGACCGTTCGGTCGGCGCCGCGCTTGAAGGCGCTCTGCCGGAAGGTGAGCTTTCGAGCCGTACCGCGCCTGCGGCGATGTTGCGCCAGTTGGCCGTGGAATTGAAGGGCAAGCTTCAGTTTGCGCTGGCGGACGATGCGCTGGTGCTTGGCGCGATGCTGCCAAGGGCCTGACGGGAAGGAGGCGCGACGAAGATGAACCGTTGGCTCGTCAATCGCACCGTCGCCTCCCCCAACTGGAACGAGCGCAAGCTGCCGATCACTATGGTCGTGCTGCACTATACCGGTATGAAGTCGGCCGAGGAGGCGCTGGAGCGGATGTGCGATCCGGCCGCCGAAGTCTCTGCCCACTATATGATCGACGAGGAGGGGATGATCACCTCACTCGTTCCTGAGGACAAGCGGGCCTGGCACGCGGGCCGTTCCTACTGGCGCGGTGAGACAGACGTGAATTCGGCCAGTATCGGCATCGAACTGGTCAATCCCGGACATGAATGGGGCTATCGTCCGTTTCCCGAACCGCAGATGGACGCGTTGCTGCCGCTGCTGGCGGATATCATGGACCGGCACGACATTCCCCGTGCCAACGTGGTCGCGCACTCCGATATCGCGCCTGCCCGCAAGCAGGACCCGGGCGAATACTTCGACTGGAACCGCCTTGGCGAACTCGGCCTTGCGCTGGAGATTCCCCAGGCGAAGATGAACCTGTTCTACGACAACCCCGGCGCCTTTTATCTGGCGCTGGAGCGGTTCGGCTACGACATCACCGACGGGCGCGCCGCCGTCACCGCGTTTCAGCGCCGCTGGCGGCCGATCTTCATGGATGGCGAGATCGATGGAGAAATCGGCGGCATCCTGTTCGAACTCCTGTTGGAACGCGATACCGGCCGTGCTAGGTGACCGCCCGCGCCGGGGAGCCGGGCAGCCGCGGGGTCGCCAAGGAAACTTGGATGACCGCGAGGAAAGTCCGGGCTCCACGAAACAAGGGTGGCAGGTAACGCCTGCCGGGCGAGGGCGGTTTTCAGACCGTCCGAAGCCTAGGGAAAGTGCCACAGAGAGCAAACCGCCGATGTTTTCCTCGGAAAGCAGGTAAGGGTGAAAGGGTGCGGTAAGAGCGCACCGCGCTGCCGGTAACGGTAAGCGGCTTGGTAAACCCCACCCGGAGCAAGACCGAATAGGGGCTGCGCGCCGGCGTCTCGCGAAAGCGGGGGAGATCGGCGGGTTCGTTTCGAACCCAGGCAGCCCGGGTTGGTCGCTTGAGCGAGGCAGCGATGTCTCGCCTAGAGGAATGGCTGCCGCCGCGGCGTAAGGTCCCTCTCTTTGGGAGACCACGCCAGGAACAGAACCCGGCTTACAGGCTCCCCGGCGCATTCAGGGCCTTGAAATTCCGGCTATTCAGGCAGCTTCGCTGCAGCCGACAGCATTGTCGCTCGCGGTCAGGAACCAGCGGTCGGTTCCTTGCAGGCCGAGGGCAGTCAGCGTGCCGTGAAGGAATGCGCCGGTGTCGATGCCGATGCGGTTGCCGCGCTCGTCCGGTTCAGGCGTGATCGTATGCCCATGCACCACGAACGCCCCGAAATCGCCGCGATGGCTCAGGAAAGGCTCGCGAATCCAGCGGCAGTCGCGGCCGAGCTGGTGTTCGAGCGGTGTATCGGGGCGGACACCTGCATGGACGAACACGTAGTCGCCTATGCGGTGCATCTTCTTGAAGCTGTCGAGGAAGTCGAAGTCGTCCTGCGGAATCGCCTCGTTCATCAGGCGCTGCATCTCTTCGGCATCGGCTGCGAGCAGTGTGTCCTTGTCGATACCGTAGGACAGGATCGTCTCCAGCCCGCCGAACTTGAGGAAACCGCGCATGGCCTCGGCATCCTTGCTGGCAACCAGCAGCATTTCCTCGTGATTGCCCTGGATGAACTCCACCTCACGCTCGCGGCCCCACTGGCGCGCGCGGGCTACAACCCCGGCACTGTCGTCGCCCCGATCAATTAGGTCACCCAGGAGAACGACGGTCGTATGCGCACGTCCGCGCGCCGCATCATCCTGCTCGATCGTGTGGATGAGATGCTCGAAAAGATCGGCACGGCCATGGATATCGCCCACGGCGTAAACCCGTTCACCGGAAGGGATCGAAGGGGCTCGCCGTTGGTCGGCCCGGCCCATGAGCTTTCGTATCGTGTTCAGCATTTATTGCGCTGCAGTATAAACTGCCCCGCTCCCCCGCACAACCCGTAGGAAACACCAGAGGGTGCAGTGGCAAAAAATCCACACATCGTTTCTTGAATGTTGCTGTATTGAAATTTTTCTTGTGCGTCTTCTAGCTGCAGTGCAGCAATATTGTGCCGTCGCAAGGGAGATCCGGAACGAGACTCCATGCAGCGGACGCAGGTGGGACGAGGCATCAAAGACAAAATTTGTGAGGGAAACACCATGCTCTTGTCCGTCCGCGGCGTTGTCGCCGCCTCTCTCCTTGCGGGCACTGCGCTTTCCGCAACTCCGGCATTTGCGCAGGACGCCGAGGCGCCCAAGGAAATCACCATCACCGGCAGCGCGGCCCTGACCAGCGACTACCGCTTCCGCGGCGTCTCGCAGTCGGCCGGCGACATTGCGATCCAGGGCGGCATCACCGTTTCGCACGCCAGCGGCTTCTACATCGCAACCTGGGGTTCTTCGATCGACCTGGGCTCCACTTACGGCAGCACTGAACTCGACATCTTCGGCGGCTGGACCGGCGAAGTGACGCCCGGCCTGACGCTCGATGCGGGTCTGCTCTACTACGCCTATCCGAACGGCCACGTCGGCACCGCGGAGTTCTTCGAGCCCTATGCCTCGGTCTCCGGTCAGGTCGGCCCGGCCAAGGTGAAGGTCGGCGCCAACTACGCCTGGAAGCAGACGGCACTGCCGAACTTCGCGGGCACGGCCAAGCATGACAATCTCTACGTCTACTCCAACGTCGATATCGGTATTCCGAACACGCCGCTGACGGTCTCGGGTCACCTCGGCTACACCGACGGCGCGCTGGCTCCGTGCTACTACTGCAACGCCGACAAGACCGGAATCGACTGGTCGATCGGCGCTTCGGCCACAGTCTACGGTCCTCTCTCGGTGAGCCTGTCCTATGTCGGCGTCAGCGGGCCGAGCATCGACAGCTACACTGACGACACCGTCGTCGCGACGCTGACCGCAGCGTTCTGATCGTCAACGCATAGCAGGAGGAAGCCCGTCCGGAACGATCCGGACGGGCTTCCTCATTTCAGGTAGAAGTCGATCGTCGTGACGACGCGCACCTTCTTGTAAGGCGTGTCGGACTGTCCCCAGCTACCGCCCGAATCGCCGTCCCGCGCCTCGATCGAAAAGTAGCCTTGAGCGGCATTCTTGATCGCGCCGACTTCGGCACCGCTGTCCTTGGCGAACTGTTCGGCGGCCGAGCGCGCATCCCGGGTCGCGGCGGCGACCATCTCCGGCTTGATGCCGTTGAGCCGGGTGAAGGTATACGCCATGCCCGAACCTTCCTCGAGCATCACGCCGCGCCGCACGAGGTCGAACTGGCGGCGCACGGCATTCTGCGCGCGCTTTATGTCGGTGGTGCGCAGGCTCACCCGCTGGCGCACGGTGAAACTGACGACGCCATTGTCCTTGGTCTGGTTTACGTTGACGCCGGTTGGCTGGAGCGCCTCGGCGGGGAAACCGAGTTCCCGAAAGAATGCGCGGATCTGGACGGTGTCGCGGTCCACGCTCGCCTGTGCGGTGGCAAGATCGGGTGCGGTCGCGGAATAGCTGATGGTCCAGGTGGCGAGATCGGCGGTGACGTCACGTTCGGCGAGGCCCTTGACGGTGACCGCACGGTCCGCGCGCTGCGCCCGCTTGATGCCGTCACCCAATGCGAAGCCGCCGATGACGATGCCCACCGCCAGGATCGTCGCGCTCGCCAGCCACCGGCCGGTTGTGCCTCCCAGGCGGGCAATGCCCTTGTGCTGACTTTCGGCGGAACTATCTTCGCTCATCGCTCTCTCCCTGATCGTCGCCGCATCATGCAGGCTGGCGGCTGTATGTGCGATGAATTGTTCCACAGTGTCGATGAAATGAAGAAAGCCATCCCATGACCCGCTACCTTCACACCATGATCCGCGTGACCGATCCGGACGAGACGATCCGCTTCTTCGAACTCGTCGGACTCAAGGAAACGCGCCGGTTCTCCAGCGAACAAGGCCGTTTCACGCTGATCTATCTTGCCGCGCCGGGGCAGGAAGAGGCAGAGGTCGAACTGACCTACAACTGGCCTGCAGAGGATGGATCGGCTGAGGCTTACCCCGGCGGTCGCAATTTCGGTCACCTCGCGTTTCAGGTGTCCGATATCTACGAGACCTGCCAGCGGTTGCAGGACGGCGGCGTGACCATCAACCGCCCGCCGCGCGATGGCCATATGGCCTTCGTGCGCACGCCGGACGGCATTTCCATCGAACTGCTGCAGGATGGTCATCTCGAACCTGCCGAGCCGTGGGCGAGCATGCCGAACGTCGGATCCTGGTGAGTATCGTCAAGCCGCCGTTAACTTTCTGAAACGGCGCACCTTCGCGTTTGCGAAGAGAGCGTCCCTGCCGATAATCTGCGCCCAGTGGTCGATCGTAGGGGATGATCGACCACTGGCCGTGGCCGGGGGACGAAGTGCGGGGATCGCAGGCGCTCATTGATATCGTCGCCCATGTGCAGGCGTTCGAGCAGGAATTGCTGCTGTTCGTGGCATTCTGGCTTGTCCTTGGCGCCTTGGACGAATTCATGATCGACGCGTTGTGGATCGGACTTCGGTTGACGGGACGCTCGCCGGATTCGCGCATCACGCAGGCAGAAGCCAACGCACCGCTCTCCGGACGCGCCGCCGTGTTGATCGCTGCCTGGCAGGAGGCAGAAGTAATTGGGCACACGGTTCGCCATGCGCTGGCCAATTGGCGGCAGGACGAGTTCACACTGTACCTCGGCTGCTATTGCAACGATCCGGATACGATCGCGGCGGTCGCCGCTGCGGCAGGCGGTGACCTGCGGGTTCGTATGGTGATAGGCGACTGCCCAGGGCCGACTACCAAGGCGGATTGCCTCAATCGAATTTACGCCGCGCTCTGCGCTGACGAGCTTCGCTATGGCTGGCGCTATCGATCCGTCGTGCTCCACGACGCGGAGGACATGGTGCATCCGGCGGAACTCGCCGTGATCGACCGGGCGCTGCGCCGGGCAGACTTCGCGCAGCTTCCCGTGCGCCCCGAACTGCAGCCAGCCTCGCCATGGATCGCGGCGCACTATGCCGATGAGTTCGCCGAGTCGCACGGCAAGGCCATGGTCGTTCGCGATGCGCTGGGAGCAGCGATGCCGGCGGCAGGCGTAGCGTGTGGCTTTTCGCGCGATATGATCGCGCGCATTGCGCTTCGTCGCGGTCGCGACGGCGGCCCGTTCGCGGCCGAGTGCCTTACCGAAGACTATGAACTCGGGCTGCTGGTGCAGCGGGAAGGCGGAACTTCGCGCTTCTTGAGGGTTCGTGACGAGACTGGCGGATTGGTCGCGACGCGGGCCTACTTCCCGTCAAAGCTCGCCGACGCTGTGCGTCAGAAATCGCGGTGGATTCACGGGATTTCGTTCCAGGGGTGGGACCGGCTTGGTTGGGGCAGCGGAGTTATCGACCAGTGGATGGCACTTAGGGACCGGCGTGGCCCGCTCACGGCCCTGATCCTCGCGTGCGGTTATGGGTTGCTGCTGATCGAGGCGGCATTGAAACTGGCCGAACGTGAAGGGCTCGTACAAGGCACGGAGCTTTCGCCTTTGCTGCAGGCGCTGTTGGCCATCTGCCTGGTGAGTTTCGTCTGGCGAAGCGGCTTGCGGTGCTTCTTCACCGCACGCGAATACGGGCTGGTCGAAGGGCTTGGCGCGATTCCGCGTATCGTCGTTGCCAACGCAATCGCCATTCTGGCGGGCCGCCGCGCGCTCTTCAGCTATGTGATGACCTTGAGGGGCAATCCCGTACGTTGGGAGAAGACCGAGCACGTCGGGCACCCGACGCTGCTTGAGTTGGCGCCGACCCGTTCAAGGCTGGCTGCGTCGTGAGCGGCGGAGCGATTTCACGCGGGCATCCACTTCTGGCCCTGCTGGCCTTGTTGGGGGGCTGGGTTGGAGGGCGCGCTGCGACATGGGAACCGCTGGTCTCAAAGGCCGCGCCAGCCGTCGTTGCGGGTAGTGAAGTCGGCTTAGGGCTCCAGTCCCTTCCGAGCTATGCCGGCGATGAGCCTAGAGCCTATGACGTTGCGCCCGATTTTGGCGTTGGCCGGCCTGCGGTGCGTTATGTCACGACCTATTCCGCGCCGGCCGCGCCTGCGGTGTCGTCCGGCATTTCCGCTTCGTCGATCGTGCCGCACTTGCGGGAGGACTTTGGCGCCTTGCAGCCCTTGCCGCGTTTCTACGCACCCGACGTGCCCGGGACGGTCGCCGCACCTCAGCCGACCGGGCTGCCGATCGTGCCTTGGCGGCCGCGCCGCTGGTCGATGGACGCATGGGCGCTGATGCGACGGGACAGTTCCGGTGCTCCAGCTTCGCCTGGGGCGATTCCCGGGACTTACGGCGCTAGTCAGGCGGGCGGAGTGCTGCGCTACCGGCTGGCATTGGCCAGTAGGCATCGGCCGACGGTCTACTTGCGCAGCACCTCGACGACCGGGCAAATCCGAGAAACCACGGCGGCAGTTGGTTTGTCGGCCCGGCCGATCACTGCGTTGCCTGTCGTCGCGGCGCTGGAGGGGCGGATGACCGACCAGATGGGGCAGCGCCGGGTACAGGGCGCAGCGATGGCGATCACCGAATTGCCGCTATTCCCGCTGCTCGCCGGCTTCCGAGGAGAGGCCTACGCGCAGGCAGGATATGTCGCCGGGCGCTACGCGACAATGTTCGCTGACGGTCAGTTCCGCGCGGATCGGGGATTGCTGACTGTGCGGGCAGCGGACGTGCGGATCGGTGGAGGGCTTTGGGGCGGAGCGCAGAAGGGCGCGGCGCGGCTCGATGCGGGACCGACCGCCTCGGTTGCGATGCCGCTCGGGCGCGGCATCAATGGGCGGGTCGCGGTGGACTGGCGCTTCCGCCTTGCGGGTGACGCCGTGCCCGGCTCCGGCCCCGCCCTCACGCTATCCGCAGGATTCTGAAACGCGCCTTTTCCGCGACGCCATGCTGCGGTAGCGAGTGGGTGCAATGGACGTCTACCTCCCCATCGCCAACCTTTCGGTCAACGGCCTCATCATCGTCGCGCTGGGGGCGCTGACCGGCGTGCTTTCGGGCATGTTCGGCGTGGGCGGCGGGTTCCTGACGACGCCGTTGATGATCTTCTACGGTATCCCGCCTACTGTCGCCGCTGCCTCGGCCGCGAGCCAGGTCACGGGAGCCAGCGTCTCGGGCGTCTTCGCGCATACCCGGCGGGGCGGCGTGGACTACCAGATGGGCGCGGTCATGGTAGCGGGCGGCATCATGGGCACCGGGCTCGGCTCGCTGCTGTTCAACCTGCTCGAGCGGTTGGGCCAGATCGATACGGTCATCAACATCCTCTACGTCGTGCTGCTCGGCTCGATCGGCGGTTTGATGGCCAAGGAGAGTATCCAGTCGATCCGCGCCGAGCGGACCGGGATTCCCATCGCCGCCAGGAAGCGCCGCCATCACCCGATGGTCGCCAGCCTGCCGATGCGCTGGCGGTTCTACCGCTCGGGCCTCTACATCTCGCCGCTGGCGCCGCTGCTGCTGGGGATCGGAACCGGCATCCTGACGATGCTGATGGGCATCGGCGGCGGCTTCGTGCTGGTCCCGGCGATGCTCTATATCCTGGGCATGAGCGCCAATGTCGTCGTCGGCACCTCGCTGTTCCAGATCCTCTTCGTGACGATGGCGACGACGATGATGCACGCGCTGACGACTCACGCCGTCGATATCGTGCTGGCCTCGCTGCTGCTGCTGGGCTCGGTGTCCGGCGCTCAGGTCGGCGCGCAGTTCGCGCAGAAGGCCAGCCCGGTGAAACTGCGCCTGATCCTCGCCGTCATCGTGCTGCTGGTCGCCGGGCGCATGGCGCTGGGCCTCGGCTATCGGCCTGACGAGATCTATACGGTCGCGCCGCTGTGAGGGTGTGGCTCGCACTGCTGGCGCTCGTCGCGCTGACCGGTGCGCGCGACCCGATCCTCGTGCCCGAAGTCTCGCAGCATGAAGTCGATCTGCAGCAGGGCTTCACCGGCACCGAACTGCTGCTTTTCGGGGCGGTGCTGACACCGGAAGGCTCCCGCGCGGCGCAGGACTACGACATCGTCGTCGTGCTCAAGGGGCCGACCCAGTCCATCGTCCTGCGCGAAAAGCAGAAGGTCGCGGGCGTCTGGATCAACGCCGCCAGCACCGAACTGCGAAGCGCGCCGAGCTACTACGCCATCGCCTCGAGCCGGCCGATCGCCGACATCGTCGATGACAAGACGGCGGCGATCTATGAGCTTGGGCTCAAGTGGCTGCAGCTGTCGCCGATCGGCGCGATCGATCCGGACGAACAGGCGCGTTTCTCCTCGGGGCTGGTCGATCTCAACCGCCGGATCGGGCTCTACCGCGAGGAGGAGGGCGGCGTCACGGTCAAGGAGCAGGTGCTTTACCAGGCGCGGATCGAACTGCCCTCGCGCGTGCCGACGGGCATCTATACCGCAGAAACTTTCGCCATTTCCAAGGGTAGGGTAGTCGCGTCGGCGAGCAGCCAGGTCGAGGTGCGCAAGCTCGGCATCGAGCGCGCCATCGCCAATTTCGCGGAGGATTACGGCTTCGCCTATGGCCTGCTGGCGGTATTCGTTTCGGTGGCGATGGGCTGGCTGGCCGGGCGTCTTTTCGCGCTGATCTGATATACGATGCAGTCTTTAGGCGGAAATTAACCTCGTCGCTGGTAGCCACCGCAATCGGTTGCCATACAAATGCGATGGGTTGACGAAGCGGATGCATCTCGACGGTCTCGACAGATTTCAAGACCCCCGGACCGATGCGGAGCCGGCCGTCGCGCCTGGGCTCGAGCCGATCGGCGTCGTCCTCGACGTGAGCGGCGCGGGTAGTCGCATCGCCTTCGATCTCGAGCGTCTGAACGAGATTACCGCGGCGGATGATCCTTCGGTGGCGATGTCCGGGCAGGTGAGCAGCCAGGTCAAGATTCGCGTCGGCACCGGCTGGCTGCTGGCCAGCGTCCGCAACCAGAAGCAGGACGGCCGCGTGGCGGGCGTGCTGTCCGAAGTCGATTTTCTCGGCGAGGGTCTAGAGGAGCGTCAGACCGGCCGCATCCACGGGTTCCGGCGGGGCGTTACGCGCTTCCCGATCCCGGGCGCGCTGGTCTACCCGGCGACCAGCGACGACCTTCGGCAGATCTACGCCAGCGACGGACGCTCGGCGATCCAGGTCGGCAACGTCTATCCCACCCGCGACATTCGCGCGGGGCTTTACGTCGATGCGCTGCTGGGCAAGCATTTCGCGCTGCTCGGTTCGACCGGCACCGGCAAGTCGACCAGCGCCGCGCTGATCCTCCACCGCATCTGCGAGCATGCGCCCGAAGGCCACATCATCATGGTCGATCCGCACGGCGAGTACGCGGCCGCGTTTCGCGATACCGGCGTGATCCTCGACGTTTCGAACCTGCAGATGCCTTATTGGCTGATGAACTTCGAGGAGCACTGCGAAATCCTGCTGACCTCTCGCGGGGACGAGCGGCAGCTTGACGCGGAGATCCTCGGCAAGGCGCTGCTGGAGGCGCGCTCGAAGAACCGGCTGGCCGAGCAGATGGGCAAGATCACGGTGGATTCGCCGATTCCCTACCTGCTGTCGGACCTCGGCAATATCCTGAACAACGCGATGGGCAAGCTCGACAAGGGTCATACCAGCGCGCCGTATCTGCGCATCCGCAACAAGCTGGACGAGATGAAGTCCGACCCGCGCTACCAGTTCATGTTCTCCGGCATGCTGGTGGGCGACGTGATGGCGGACTTCATTTCCAAGCTGTTCCGCCTGCCGTCGCGCGGGCGGCCGATTTCGATCATCGACGTCTCGGGCGTGCCGACGGAGATCACCTCCACCGTCGTCGCGGTGCTCAGCCGCATGGTCTTCGACTTCGCCGTCTGGGCACGCGAGGAGGAAACGCGGCCGATCCTGCTCGTCTGCGAGGAAGCGCATCGCTACGTTCCGAACGAGCGGAATGCCGACGGTTCCTCGGTGGGCCGCATCCTCTCGCGCATCGCCAAGGAGGGGCGCAAGTACGGCATTTCGCTGGGCCTCATCACGCAGCGGCCGTCTGATCTGGCCGAGGGCGTGCTGTCGCAGTGCGGCACGATCATCTCGATGCGCCTGAACAACGAGCGCGACCAGGCCTTCGTGCGCGCCGCCATGCCCGAAGGCGCGCGCGGGTTCCTCGATTCGATCCCGGCGCTGCGCAACCGCGAGTGCATCGTCTGCGGCGAGGGCGTGGCGATCCCGATGCGCGTCTCTTTCGACGACCTCGAGGAGAACAAGCGGCCGGCCTCGGCGGACCCATCGTTCACGCAGCTGTGGAACCGCAGCGGCGGCGAGGAGGAGATGGTTCTGCGTACCGTCCAGCGCTGGCGGGCGCAGGGGCGTTGAACTAACCCTTGAAGGCCCTACGCCATCGGCCTGTGCTGTAGTAGGCCAGCGTCAGGATCACCGTCAGCGACGAGCCGACCGGATAGGCCCACCATACCGCCTCGCTGCCGATGAACGGGCGAGCCAGCGCATAGAAGCCGAGCCGCCCCGGGTAGAGACCGAGGAACAGCAACACCAGCGGCGCTACTACCGCACCATAGGCTCGCATCGTGCCGGTCAGGATCATCGTGATCGAGACGATCACGAACGAGGCGGTGCAGACCACCTGGATATGCTCGGCGATGGGCAGGGCGGGGCTCTGGCCGCCGAGGAACAGTGCCAGCAGCGGTCGGTCGAATCCGACGATCAGCGCGGCCACGGCGGTCGACATGACGAGGTTGGTGCCCATGCCGGTCAGCGTCACCTTGCTGACGCGCCCGTGGTCCCCGGCGCCCAGCGACTGCGCAACCATCGCGCTTACGGCCGAGCCGATCGCGAAAGCGGGCATCTGCAGGTAGTTCCACAGTTGCAGCGAAGCGCCGTAGGCGGCCGCCGCGTCCAGCCCCTCGCGGTTGACGAGGCTCACCATGATGAGGCCTGCCGAGGACACGATCAGCATCTGCGCGCCCATCGGCAGACCCTTGGCCAGCACATAGCGAAGGTCCTCTCCGCGCGGGGTGAGATAGCCGAGTTCGGGGCCGCGCAGGCGCAGCGGCAGGTCCTTGCGGTAGATCACCCAGATCTGCAGCACCATGCCTGCGGTGTTGGCGATGGCGGTGGCGATGGCCGACCCTGCGACGCCCAAGGTCGGCAGCGGGCCCACGCCGATGATCAGCAGCGGGTTGAACACGATGTCCAGCACCACCGCCAGGATCATGGCGTA
>NZ_ALVC01000042.1:0-5469 GCF_000293195.2 Sphingomonas sp. LH128 | reverse complement strand
CCCATCTCGAACTCGGCCGTGAAACCTGACAGCGCCAATGGTACTGTGGCTCAAGCCCCGGAAGAGTAGGACGTCGCCAGGCATTGAAGCCGGCGCACAAACGCTAGATAAAAAACCCATCACAATGACAAACGAAACAAGGGGGCCAAAAGCCCCCTTTTTGCGTCCCCAAAAGACGCAGCCGCCAGGCGGGATGGAGAACCCCGCCCCTCCACGCCGGCAACGCCGGAATGGACAAAAAAACACTCCCGGGCTGAAAACCAGCCCCATATGGTGACGCGGGGTGGAGCAGCCCGGTAGCTCGTCAGGCTCATAACCTGAAGGTCGTAGGTTCAAATCCTACCCCCGCAACCAATACTTACAATCAAAACAGCAGCTTAAGGCGATCGTCGGAATCGGCGAAGGCCCCGATGTGCCTAGCACAACACTAGCACATTTGCGCAGTTTTGCGATTTGTGAGACATTCCGGCCCAGGCTCCCCTTGCAGCACTGGCGGTTTGTCATGCACAGGCACGAGATCTTAGGTGGAAAGGTCCAGGTTTACCGGCGCATCGACGGTGGCAACTGGCATTGCTCCGCATCGGTTGGTGGCAGGCAGCGCCGGGCCACCACCAGGACGGACAGCGTATCGCTGGCCAAGCAAGTTGCCGAAGATTGGTATCTCGGTCTGCGCGGCAAATTGCATGCCGGCATCCTCAAGACCGAGAAGACCTTCAAGGAAGCATCCGCCCAGTTCCTTCGCGAATACGAGATCATCACCGAGGGCCAGCGCAGCAAGCGTTGGACGGAGGGACATGGTATTCGCCTTCGCGTGCATTTGCTGCCGTTTTTTGGCGACCTTGGTCTCTCCGAGATCACCGGCGGCAAAGTGCAGGAGTACCGGGTGCACCGGATGTCGTCGCGGGGCATCGCCAATCCGCATTCGAAGAGCAATCGCCCGGTCTCGGACAAGGCGCCTGCCCGAAAAACCCTTCACAACGAAATCGTGACGCTGCGCCAGGTGCTGCGCACGGCGGTCAGCCATGGCTGGCTGTCGCACCTGCCTGACATCTCCAGTCCTTATCGCGCTTCGAGCAAGGTGGAGCACCGCCCCTGGTTCAGTCCTGCGGAATACAAGCAGCTCTACAAGGCCACCGGGGCCTATGCCAGGGAGCCGTTCCATGCGCACTTTGCGTGGAACGCGCAGCAGGTGCATGACTACGTCCTGTTCATGGCCAACACGGGCCTGAGGCCCGATGAAGCCTCCAACCTTGAGCACCGCGATGTTGAGATCGTCATCGACGATGAGACTGGACAGCAGATCCTGGAAATCGAAGTGCGCGGCAAGCGAGGGGTGGGCTTCTGCAAAAGTATGCCCAATGCCGTGCGCCCCTATGAGCGGCTGCTCAATCGTCCGAGGCCTGTGCAAGGGGAAAGTCGCCGCGCGGCGCAGCAACGGCGCCGGGCCGGAATTGATGAGGCGCCCGAAGCGCCTGAGGCTCAGCTTCCGAAGCCGACCGACAAGGTCTTCCCCGGAAATCACGTGAAGCTGTTCAACGGCGTGCTTGCCAGGGCGGAGCTGAAATTTGATCGGGACGGCAAAGCGCGGACCGCCTACTCGCTGCGCCACACGTACATCTGCTTGCGCCTGATGGAAGGCGCCGATGTCTACGCGGTCGCGCGAAACTGCCGTACCAGCGTCGAGATGATCCAGAAGCATTACGCCGCGCACATCAAGAACATGATCAGTGCCGCCTCGGTGAATGTACGCAAGGTCAAGCCTAAGCGCCGCCGGCAGGCTGTGCCCGTGGCATTCGAAGATGATGATCTGAACGGCGCCTAGTCGCTACTCAGCGCGGCGCCCGCCGGCGCGCCAGCGCATCCCCTTGCGGGTGCGCCTCGCAGCAGCGCCCTTGCGGCGCTGATGCGTGCACGAACGTGCTCTTTGCCTTTATCGAGGCAACCTTGATGTGCCGGCCGTGGCCAAAATGGGATTGTCGTCGCCCCGCCGGCAGTTGTACCGATGACGCAATCCCCCTGCGAGAAAGGAGCATCAATCGTGACGCCACGTGCCGCCATTCAACAGATCGCGCGCATGGTTCGCGACGATATCCGCTCGGGGGCATTGTCGCCCGGCGCACACAGCATCGCAGATATGCTGGCGGAGCAGCCAGAAGCCCTGCTGCTCATCGTTGACCTCGCGGGCGCCGAAGGGCGCAAGAAGCGGCCTGACGCGATGATGCATCACGCCTATTCCTTCATGCTTGGCAACACTCTCGAGCAGCTGCGGCAGCGAAGCGAGGCCGGAAGCGGTCATGCGACCATGGCCATAGAGAACGTCAGGACCGCGATCGCTCAGCAAATCCGTACCGGCAAGCTCGCGGCGACGGCAGCGCTGGCGCTTGTCTCGGCGTTCTCGCGGGCCGGCGTCGAGGTGGGGGACGATATACGCAGCGCAATGGATCACACGATGATTCAGACCGGAGCCAGCCAGCGCAATCTCCCGCCGCCCGATGTTGACGAGATGTTGAAGGACCTGGTGAAAGCCTGTGAGGGCGATGCGTTCCTGGTCCACAGTCAGTTCGCCGAATTGACGGCAGCCATGCCTGCCGGGCTGCAACTCAGTCTCCTGGAAGGACTTGTCCTCGCCGACGAGTCCAGTCTGCGCGAGGCCGCTATCGGGTGGCTTCTTGCAGAACCTGCGATCGCGGCTCCGTTAGCCTCGATGATTGAAGAGACCGCCAGCCGCGGGCTGGTATCGGCAGCGTCGGTCACCAACCTCATGCTGATCCGCAACTGGGTGCCCGAAGATCGGCGCCGTGCGATCGATGCGATCATCAAAGCCGCGCGCGTTGCTGGATCGGTGTCCGAGAAGCGCCCTGCCATCCAGGTCAGGGAGCTCTTGATATCCGAGCGGGATGGGGCAGGGGCCCAAAGCATATTCGCATCTATCAAGCAGGGCAGAAAGAACGCGCTGGTTTCGATTCTGATCAAGCAGGGGCACGGTGTGCGGGACGCCTGGGTAGCGGGCTCGCTAAGCAGGCCTGAGATCGAAGACATGCTCGGCCACATCGCGTCAGAGATGTCGCTCCATGAAGCGACAGCCGAGGATACTGCGCTGCTCCTGAGCAGCGCGCTCGCGGATGGCTCGGCCAGTTCGCCGCCCCCGTTTGGTCTCGTTCAGGCTGTCACGCTTATCGGGCTCTCGGATGTAGCGCCCAAGTCTGTATCGGTGCACGATCTTGTTGCCTCGATGCTCGAGGGCGTGGACGAGGCAGCGAGCAATTCCAAGGCGGTTGAAAGGGCCGTGCGCGCCTCCGGCCGATGGCTGGCAATCAATCCTCAACTCGATTCCTGGTTCGAAAATGGCGACGACGTCACATTAGCGATCAAAGGGAAGCGCAAGATCGAGGACCGCATCGCCGCGATTATCGAGACGGTGCTGGAACCTAAGCGCGCGTTTTGGTCCAGCGTTGCCGCCTGGAGTGCGTTCGCGCAGCGAGGTGAGGGCGACGATCCGCAATGGATCGAAATGGCGCTCGTCGCTCGTGAGATGGCGGCGCAGCGCCCTCTCATCGAAATACCGCTTGCGCGGTTCATTGCCGTGCAGACGGTGGAAGCTGCTCGGACCTGACGCCGCGCACTCCACAGAGGCTCGTCCGCTCGCCTCAGAAGCGCGGCCTGACCGGACACGTCCTATATGACATCACGCCAAAATTTCTTGTTCCGGACTCGACCAACTTACGCCATTCCGGCGAGGCCCAAGAGAATGTCAGCTCACGCCGTACCCGGTCATCGAAGGGCCAGACAGCGGTCGAGTAGGTACGCGCCCATTCAAGACGCTCAATCTGGAAAATGGCGAGCCCATCAGCGGTAAGTCCGCTTATGACTGGGGCTGGGTGTGGGTTCAACGGGTGGTGGCGACGCTTTAATCTCTTACGGACGATGGAGTGTCGCGCTGAAGCGTCGTCGGATCTCCTCACATTGATCCCGCTAGAAACGGTGACGGCGAAACTCAGGCGAACGGACGCCGATTGCCGGCCATCACCTTGCCAACTGCCGCAAATATCAGGCGGGAGCGAAGGGAGCAGAAAACTCGTCATTTGCGCGTAGGAAGGTCTTGAACTGGAAAAATTCCCTTCCTAAGTCCCACTCGCCGGGCGCCGCTGTTCGGGTCCGGTGGACATCGAGGGCGCCAGCTCTCCTGTACTGGCGCAACTCATGTCCAGATCGCTTCTTTGGAGGATTTGGAAATGAGAACTGCATTCGACTTTACGCCTTATCGGCGTTCGACGGTCGGCTTCGACCGCTTGTTCAACCTGCTCGAGGCAGGCGCACGCGATGAAGATGGCTATCCGCCCTTCGACATTCTGAAAGAAGGTGACGACAGCTATCGCATTACGCTGGCGGTTGCTGGCTTCCGCGCCGAGGACATCGAGGTGGTGGCTCAGCAGAACCTGCTCACCGTCACCGGTAAGCGTGCCGAAGACAACGATCAGGGCGAGTATCTGCATCGCGGCATTGCCACACGCGCATTCGAGCGGCGCTTCCAGCTTGCCGACTTCGTGGAAGCTGGCAATGCCCGTTTTGAGAACGGACTGCTGAGCATCTCGCTCAAGCGCGTTGTCCCCGAGGCAATGAGGCCGCGCCGGATCGAGATCAACGGTAGCAAAGCTGCCCCGGATCAGATCGAGGCGCCCAGGGATGAGGTCCGCGAAGCGGCCTGATCCGGGTTCAAAAGGTCTGCCGGCGCCGTTTCAAGCGGGCCGGCAGGCCGTGCCTCTTCCAGCCAGAAAAGGAGATGAGCATCATGGCTTTTCGTGATCTCATTCCCTGGAGCCGGCAGGAAAACCGGCTTCCCGTCCCGGTCAGCGCCGAGCGCGACCGCGACACTAATACCCACTCTTTGCTCTCGCTCCACCGCGAGATGAACCGGCTGTTCGACGATACCCTCCGCGGCTTCGGCGTGCCCACATTAACCGGGTTCGACCGCGCTGCCGGCTGCCCGCATGTCGAGCTCGGCGAGACTGACAAGGAAATCCGCGTCACGGCCGAACTGCCGGGTCTCGACGAGAAGGACGTCGAAATCACCGTCGAAGACGGAGCGCTGACGCTTCGTGGCGAGAAGCGCTCCGAGGTCGAAGACAAGGACCGTGGCTATACCGAGCGCAGCTACGGCCGCTTTGAACGCCGTATCGGACTGCCCCAGGGAATCGACCGTGACCACGCCGCCGCAACCTTCAGGAACGGCGTGCTGACGGTCACCCTGCCGAAGACGGAGGCGGCGAACGAAAATGTCCGCCGCATCCCGGTCAATGGCAAGGCGGCCTGACGATCTGGCCCGGAACTTCGGTTCCGGGCCATCCGCCAACGATAACCACCCCGGACTAGGCGCGTCGAGCGCGCTACCACCAGATGCGCGAGCGGTGATCGAGCCGGTGCCGCGCGCGACCAATCAGGGCGGGCTCGGCGGGCGTGGACAATGGCGGG
>NZ_ALVC01000041.1:0-22153 GCF_000293195.2 Sphingomonas sp. LH128 | reverse complement strand
ACGATCCGCGCCGACGGCCGCAACGTCACCGACATCGCCGACGAGATCCGCGGCCGCATCGCGCTCAATTACACGGCCGCACCGCCCGACGTGACGGTGACCGTGCGCGAGACCGACGGCACGCGCTTCTACGTGCTCGGCAAAGTCCGCACGCCCGGCAGCTACACCAGCCGCTCGGTCCCGAACATCCTGCAGGCACTCAGCATGGCCGGCGGCACCGCCGAGTTCGCCGATACCGGCAGCGCGGTGATCCTGCGCCAGACCCGCAATGGCCAGGTGGTGGAGCGCATCCAGCTGAGCAAGTTGCTGAAGGGCGCCCGCTCGCTCAATTCCGGTGCCCTCGGCACCCCGCTGCCGACGCTCCAGAGCGGCGACGTCCTGCTGATCCCGTGACGGCGGTACGTCGTGGCACCTTGCTCCTCCTGGCCGTCGCCCCGTCGACGCTGGGGCTCGCTTCCACCGATGCGGCCGCGCAGGAGCAGCCGCCCTACATCGAATTCGACATGACGGGGTTCACGGGGCGCAACCCGTTCCTCACCACGGACGACCGCAAGATGACCTCGGGCGGCGAAGTCTCCGCGCAAGGCAGCGCGGGGGTCAGGATCGATCCCAAGACCACGCTCGATCTGGATGGCAAGCTCGCCTATCGCCGCTACAGCCGTCGGTACGGGGATTTCGTCACGGGGTACGCCCGGACGGCGATCGACTATCGCGGCAGCGAGCGCTTTTCGGCCCGCACCGAGGGTGGCTTCGAGCGCCTCCTTCCGCTGGAAGGCGGCACCGGCTCGATCGATGCCGCGATCGACCCGGTGAGCCTGCAGGAACGCTACGAACTCAAGCAGAGCATGCGCTGGCGTCCCGACCAGTACATGACGGTCAGCGGCGAGGCGGCGTGGAGCCGGTTGTCGCCGCAAGGTTCGCTGCTGCTGCGCCGGACCGACGCCACCAGCTTCGGCCTCGGCCTGGAGCGCAGGCTTTCGGGCACCTCCTGGGTCGGCCTCGGCGGTATGGCGACGTTCAGCAAGTCGGCGGACCGATCGGAATCGGATTCGGCGATCTTCGTCCTCAAGGCCGGTTCGCGCATCGCGCCGAACCTGTCGATCCAGGCCGAAACGGGCGTCTCGAAGATCACCCGGCGCGAACCGGGACGGCCGAACGAGAACAACCCGTTCCAGCTCACCACCGCACTGTCCGTATGCTACGATCCGCGCCGTCTGCGGGTGTGCATCGAGGGCCGCATCTCGCCGGTCGTCACCAGTTTCGGCGGCATCCAGCGCGAGAAGGTGCTGACCACCACCTTCGACTTCCAGACCAGCGATCGCGGCAGGCTGAGCGCGAGCGGCGAGTATCGCTCGGTTCCCAGTCCCACCTTCGGATCGGACGCGAAGATCGTGCGCCTGTCCACGACTTACGAGCACCGCCTCGACGACCGCTTTCGCCTTCACATCGGCGCGGACTATGACCGCCGCACCGGCATGACCACCCAGACGCAGAAGTCCTGGACGATCCGGGCCGGCGTCACCTTCCGGATACCCAGCCGATGAACAGCACGACCCAGACATCCGCGCCCGTTTCGCCGCCGGCATCCATCGTGGGCGATACCGACTCCCTCGGCATCTACCCGGTCGAGATCCTGGCCATGCTGCGTCGCCGGTGGCGCTGGCTGATCGCGCCGACCCTGCTCGGAGCCGCCGCAGCGGCGGGCTCGGTGGTGATGCGAGAGCCGGTCTACCGGTCCTACGCGACGTTGCTGATCGATTCCCCGCAGATCCCGCAGAGCCTGATCTCCTCGCCCATCACCGAAGTGGCGGACGAGCGCATCGCCAAGATCCGCCAGCAGATCGTCAGCCGCGACAGCCTGACGCGACTGATCGAGCAGAACCGGCTTTATCCCAGCGAGCGCGCGGCGATGGACTATCCCAAACTGCTCGAGATCATGCGCACGAAGATCGGGGTGAACCTCGTCGCCGCCAACCAGGCGCAGGGACGCGGCGGCACGATCGCCTTCAACCTCACCTTCGACTACCGCGATGCCCGCACCGCGCAGGCGGTGACCGAGCAGCTGACCAAGATGTTCCTCGTCGAGGACAAGCGCTTCCGCACCGAGCAGGCCACCGGAACCGCCGCCTTCCTCGCCAAGCGCTCCGACGAACTGCGCCGCCAGCTGCGCGACCTTGCCGAGAAGCGCCGCGGCGTGCAGGCCCGCTATGCCGGTTCCCTGCCCACCGACGTCGCGCTCAGTTCGCAGTCGAGTTCGGCGATGCGCGCGGAAATCTCGCGCACCGATGCCGAGACGCAGGGACTGGTGCAGCAGTCCAGCCTGCTCGCCGCTCGCCAGCAGGAACTGGAGCGCACCCCGCCCGGCATCGAAGGGATGCAGCGCGCCGAGGAACGCCTCTCCGCGCTGCTCTCCACCCATTCGGAAAACTTCCCCGACGTGATCGCCGCCCGCGCCGAAGTGGCACGTCAGCGCGCCCTTGTCGCACGGGAACCGGGCCGGGGCGAGACGCTGATCGAGGCCGAGATCGCCGCCGGGCGCGAGCGCATCTCCACCCTCGCCGCCCGCCGCGCGGAACTGGTGCGCACGATGGCCGACATCGACGCCCGCGTCGCGCAGGCACCGCAATCGGCCTACGAACTCAACACGATCGAGCGCGAGTACGACAACATCAAGCGCCAGTACGACTCCCTGCGCGAAAAGCAGCTCGACGCGCAAGTCGCCGCCAACCTCCAGTCGGAGGACAAGGGCGAGCGCTTCACCGTGGTGGATGCGCCCAACCTGCCGCTGCACCCGCTCGGCCAGAAGGGCTGGATGGTCGTGCTGATGGGCATCGCCGCCGGGTTCGTCATGGGCCTCGTCCTGATCATCGGCCGCGAGATGCTGACCGGCACGATCCACGGCACCGAAAGCCTGCGCCGCGCCGTCCGCGCCCCGCTGTTCGGAGCCGTCGCCACCAGCCGCACACCCACTTTTCTCGATCGGCTCGCACGCTGGCTGCCGGGCCGGGCGCATGCCGCAGCCTATTCGCCAGCCTAAGCCAGTCATAACGGGAGCAGGCCCATGAACGCCGAAGTGCCATTCATTCCGCAAGGCGGCATCGAAGTCCCCGCCGTCGCCGGCATCACCTTCACGCCCGATGCCGCGCACCTGGCCGACAACCACATCGTCGGCCTCGCCCCGCCGAGCAACGAGCTGCGTCCCTTCACGATGATCCGCTCGGCCTTGCTCGACCACGCCCGCGCCACTGGCACCCGCGTCTTCGCGGTGACCTCGGCCGAGCCCGGCAACGGCAAGACGCACATCACCCTCAACCTCGCCATGGCGATGGCTCGCATCCATCCCACCGTCCTCGTCGAGCTGGACCTCCGCCGCCCGGCCCTGGGCGAGCGGCTGGGTCTGCCGGACGACTACGCGGGAGTGGAGGACTACCTTGCCGGTGAGTGTCCCTGGAGCGCCACGCAGGCGCGGATCGAGGGGCTCGACCTTACCGTCCACCGCGTCCGTAGCGCGCGCGACGATGCCGAGGTGCTGCTCGCCTCCAACGCACTGGCGCTGGCGCTGCACAACCGGCACTCGATCGACAGCGGGACGATCTGCATCATCGACACGCCGCCCGCGATCCTCAGCGACGACCTCGCGCTGATCGCCCGCAATGTCGATGGCATCCTGATCGTCGCGGAAGAAGGCCGCACCGCCAAGGCCGCCCTTCAGGAGATCATGCAAGCCGTCAGCCCGACGCCGATCATCGGCACCGTGCTCAACCGGTCCATCTCGCAAACCGCGAGGCGGGTCGATTACGGGTACTACAAGAGCGGCTCCAGGCAGGCCTGAAGCGGCCGCACACCGCCCCATACCGGAGGATGCAATGACGATCCTGAAGCTGAAAGCGCGCGCCCGATGGCTGCGCGACCTTCCCTCGCAGACGGCGCTTGCGGTGCTCAACGAAAAGCGCCTGCGCCTCTGGCTGGGCAAGCGACACCGGGCCGCCGTAAGCCGCCATGCCCGCCGCCTGCCGGATCTCGACGCCATCGGCAACGACATCGTCGCGCAGCTCAACCGCAAGGGCGTTTGCGTGACCACGCTAGACGCGCTGAAAATCCACGGCGCCGCCGAGGTGGTCGAGACGGCATGGGCTCTGTCCAGCGACTTCGCCCCCGAAGCCCGTGCGCTGGCCGCCGGGGGCAGGCAGTTCATCATCGTTCCGCCCGCCGAGATCGTGCGCAACCCCGACATCTACCGCCTCGGCCTGCACGAACGCCTTCTCGACATCGTCGAGAGCTACATCGGCCTGCCGGTCGCCTACGACGGCGTCGCGATCAACTACACCGTCGCCGACGGGCAGGAGGTCGCCACCCGCAAGTGGCACCGCGACCGGGAGGACCGGCGCATGCTCAAGGTCGCGATCTATCTCCACGACGTCGATGAGGAAGGCGGGCCCTTCCAGTGCATCGCCCGGCAGGACACCATACGCAACGACATCGACGGCTACCGCTACGAATTCGGCGAAGATCCGCTGCTCAAGGCGCGGCTGGGGCCGGACTACATCGACGACATGGTAAGCTGCACCGGCCCGAAGGGCACCGTGGTGTTCTGCGACACCGCGCGCTGCTTCCATCGCGGCAAGCCCGCCACCGCGCGCGACCGGGCCGCGCTGTTCTACAGCTATTTCGCCAGCCCGCCGCGCCATCCCTTCCTGTGCGAACGCAGCGGCATCGATCGCGGTGAAGCATTGGGCATGATCGAGGGACTGGACGAACGCCAGCGCCGCGCCGCGCTATGGCGCCGCCAGCTCTCGCCGGTCATGCGGATGATCCCTCCGGCCAGCGTCTGACGCGCGGGTCCCCCTTGTCGGAGCCCGATTTTCCTCGGTTGAAACACCCGTAGTCATCCCCGCGAAAGCGGGGATGACGAGGCTGATCGCGAGCGCAGCATGTGCTCGCAATGACGATCAGCGCACCAGCGGCTCCAGCAAATCCACCATTCGGGCCGCGCAGCGTTCGGGATCGTGGCGTTCGAGGACGCGGGCGCGGGCACGCTCGCCCATTTGCTCCAGTTCCTCAGGCCAGGCATCGAGCGCGGCGTCCAGTGCCTGCTCGATCGCATTCACGCAGCCAGAAGGCACCAGCCAGCCGACCTCACCGTCGACCAGTTCCGGGATTCCGGCGATGGCCGTGGCGATGACCGGGCGGCGCAGCGCCATCGCCTCCATGAGCACGACCGGCAGCCCCTCGGCGAAACTGGGCAGCACGAGTGCGCGGGCGGAACGCAGGGCATCGCGGATCGTCTCCGGGCTCGCCCAGCCGTGCAGGGTGACGGTACGGCCCAGCCCCAGCCGCGCGATCTGGGCCGCGATGATCGCCTCGTCCTCGCCGCCGCCGATCAGGTCCAGCCGGATCGGGCGGCGGGCGGCAACCCGGGCGACGGCCTCCAGCAGCAGCGGCAGGCCCTTCTGGGCGCTGAGACGCGCGACGCAGACGAAGCGCGTATCGTCTCCGGGCGCGCCCTCGATCGTCGCCGCGTCATCTGCCGCGAGCCCCGCGAAGAACGCCGGGTCCGGTGCGCAGTGGACGACGTGGATGCGCGGCCAGTGATCCGGGTGCGACCAGCGCATCAGCTGCCCGCGGCCGAAGCTGGACACGCCCACCACGAAGGCGGCCTCGGCGATCTTGCCCGGCAGGTCGAGGGCGCGCGGCGCATCGAATTCGTCCGGGCCGTGCGCGGTGAAGCTGTAAGTCACCGGCGCCAGCCGTGCCACCAGACGCGCCACCATCGCCGGGTTCGTCCCGAAATGGGCATGGAGATGCGAGACTCCCGCCGCCTCCAGCCTGCACGCCAGCAGCGCGGCTTCGGCGAAGTAGGCCAGCGCACGAATGCGATTGCCGCTTCCGCCGGTTCGCCAGGCCAGTTGCAGCGCGCTCAAGGCGGCTCGAGGGTGCCGGGCAAAGCGATCCAACATCGCCGACGCAAGCGCCCCTCGATCCTCCAGCAGCGCCGTAGTGCGGGCCGCCTCGGCGCGCTCAGCTGCATCTGCGGGGGCTTCTCCGGCACGGCGCACGGTGAAGCGGTGGACCGCGAACCCCTGCCGCTCCAGCGCCGCGATCTCGGTCTGGATGAAGCTGTGGCTGATCTTCGGATAGACGTTGCTGAGATAGGCGATCGCCGCGCGCGCGCGGGGCGGCGAAGCACGGCGTGAGGCGCCTGCCCACTGCATACCCGAATCGTGCCTGAAGGCGAGCGGCGCGGCGGCCGGTTCGATGATCTCCATAATCCCGTCATTATGCTCCCTGCGGGAGCCCACGGCATTGCGGGTTTTACTTAGGGAATTGACGGTGGGAGCCCCGGGAGCGTGATCCCCCGGATGCCCCCCGGGTGCCCACCGTGGGATGAATCGGTTTCACTGCGGGAGACCGGTCTTGTCGGCATTTGCCGCCTTTCGTTCCAGATGGTTGGGCAAGCATCGGAACCGCGAGCAGCCGTCGGCCGGGCGTGGGAGGACGGTCATGCGCCGGGCCATGGTCAAGGGTAGGACGTGGCTCGGTGCATGTCTGGCCCTCGTCGCCGTCGCCACCGTTCCCGCCCAGCACCCCGTCGCCAGTCCGCTGCCGCGCTTCACCGCGCCGCCGGTGGTGCGCGGCGCCTTCGACGCGCCGGACGATGCTCCGCAGCCTCCGGCCGATGCGCAGTCGCAACTGGCGCGCACCTTCAACGCCGCCGTGCCGCTGGCGGGGGGCGTCATCATCGCGGCCCAGCCGTTCTACTTGCGCGCCGCGCCCGAGGATCTGGCACGCGCGACCGACTGCCTCGCCGCTGCGGACTACTACGAGGCGGGCCTCGGCATCGCCGACCAGCGCGCGGTCGCGCAGGTCGTGCTGAACCGGGTACGCCACCGCGCCTTTCCCGCCAGCGTCTGCGGCGTGGTCTTCCAGGGCTCGGAGCGGCGCACCGGCTGCCAGTTCACTTTCACCTGCGACGGCTCTCTGCTGCGCCGCACGCCCTCCGCAGAGGCCTGGCAGCAGTCCCGCCGCGTCGCCACCGAGATGCTGCTGGGCCAGGTCGATCCGACCGTCGGCCTGGCCACGCATTACCACACCGACTGGGTGAGCCCGGCCTGGGATCGCACGATGGACAAGATCGCGGTCGTGCGCACCCACCTGTTCTACCGCTGGCGCGGCACGCAGGTTTTCGAGATGCGCCACACCGGCAGCGAGCCGGACATCGCGATGCTCGCCCGCATCTCCGACGCCCATCGCGCCGCGACGGTCGGCTCGGAAGCGCCGCAACTGCAGTTCCTGCCGGTTATCCCGACCGGACAGCCTCCCCTTACGGCACCGACACCGCCGGCCGCGCCGAGGTCGGGTCTCGGCAGCGTCCTGGCTGCACCGCCACCGAACGTCTTCCTCGTGACCCTGCCTGCAGGCGGCACCCCCGCCAGCTTCCGCGCCATGGCCGAGCAGCGCTGCGCAGGGGTGAGCCAGTGCCGCTTCATCGGCTGGACCGACGCCGCCCGCACCCCCCGCGCCCTGCCGATGCCCGGCAGTTCGGTCGATGCGATCACCTTCATCTTCGAGCGCCGCAGCACCGCCACCGCGCCCGAGAACCTGCGCTGGGACTGCACCCGCTTCGCGCCTGAAGGCACGGGGCATTGCATCTGATGCGCAGGGGATGCCCCCTTCCGAAAAGTTCGACCGACCTTTGCCGAATTCCGCCGGGACGGCCCGGAACCTAGACATTCCATCGAGGGAGAAATCGCAACGTGTCGGCAGCCCAGCATGGACCTTATCGCCGGGAAATAGACGGACTGCGCGCCATCGCGGTGCTGGCCGTCGTGCTCTACCACTTCGCGGTGCCGGGCCTGAAGGCGGGTTTCGTCGGCGTCGACGTGTTCTTCGTGATCTCCGGCTTCCTGATCGGCGGGATGCTGTGGTCCGAGCTGCTGGATGCGGGCCGGATCGACCTCGGCCAGTTCTACTTGCGCCGCATCCGCCGCCTGGCGCCCGCCTTCTTCGCGATGGGCGCCGCCAGCGCGGTCATCGGCTGGTTCGTGCTGCTCCCCTACGAGCTGCGCAACTTCGGCAAGGAACTGATCGCGTCCAGCCTGTGGATGTCCAATGTCCTGTTCTACCGCGAGGCGGGCTACTTCGATTTCGGCGCCGACAGCCGGGTGCTGCTGCACACCTGGTCGCTTTCGGTGGAGGAGCAGTTCTACATCTTCCTGCCGCTGCTGCTGACCGTGCTCGCACTCGCGCGGGTCGGGCCGAGGGTGATCCTGGGCGTGCTGATCGCGGTCTGGGCAGGCTCGCTGCTGGCCTGCGTGGCCATGACCGCCGGCTATCCGGTGATGACCTTCTACCTCTTCCCGTTCCGCGCGTGGGAAATGCTGTCGGGCGTGCTGCTGGCGATCGCGCTGCGCGGCGCGGCGCTGACCCCGCGCCTGCAGGCCGTGCTGGCAAGCGCCGGGTTCCTGCTGCTCGCCGCCTCCTTCCTGCTGATCGACAGCGCAGGCTTCCCCGGCTGGCAGGCCCTGCTTCCAGTGGCGGGCAGCGCCGCGCTGCTGGCGGGAGCGACCAATGCAAGAGGCAACCCCGGCACCGTGCTCTCGCACCCGGCGATGGTCTTCGTCGGGCTGATCTCCTACTCGCTGTATCTGTGGCATTGGCCGCTGCTGATCCTCTCGCGGTACTGGCGCGGGCACTATGCCTCACCGCTGGAGACCGCCGCATGGCTGGCGCTGGTCTTCGTCGTCGCGGCGCTGAGCTGGCGCTTCGTCGAGCAGCCCTTCCGCCGCAGCCGCCGCGTCACCTCGCCGGTGCTGCTGGGCAGCGCAGCCGTGGCCGCCGGCGCGACCCTCGCGGTCGGCGCGGTGACGTTCCTCGCCAACGGCCTGCCCGACCGCTTCTCCCCCGAAACGCAAGTCTACATCGCCGCCTCGAGCGGATTCCTGCAGGACACCAGCCGCTGCCGCCATCCAGAGAACGGCCCGCTCGCCGGTATCCGCACATGCGCCATCGGCCCCGACGGCCCGCCCGAGGTGCTGATCTGGGGCGACAGCCACTTGCGCGCGCAGATGGACGGCCTCGCCATGGCCGCGCGCGAGGCGGGGCGGCCCGGCATCATCATCTGGCGCGCCGGATGCCCGCCGCTGTTCGGCCTCGCCAAGCAGGAGAGCGCATCGACGCCCGATCAGGACGTCCTCTGCGCCGAGGAGAACCGGCGCATCCGCGCGGCGATCCGGCAATATCCCGGCATCCGCCGCCTGCTGCTGGTCGGCCGCTGGGCCTACTACGCCGACGGCAGGGGCGTGGGCCGCGATGCTCACAACCTCATTACCCTCTCCCCCGATGCCGGGTCCGGCCTCCCGCAGGGGGACGGACAGGCCGCCTTGTTCGGCGCCGCGCTCAAGCTCACGGTGGCGGAGTTGAACGGCGAGGGCCGCGAGGTCTACCTCCTGCGGCAAGTCCCCGAACTGCCCCAGTTCGACAGCATCCGCGTCGCCCGCGATCTCGCCTACGGACGGCTTACCCCCGATCAGGCCCGCACGCTCGCCAGCGTGCAGATGGCCCCCCTGCGCGATCGCAACCGTCAGGCGGAAGCACCGATCGACCAGCTCGTCGCCGACCGGCAGGTGCGCCTGATCGACCCATGGCCACGGCTCTGCCACGGCAGCTGCAGCGGCATGGTAAAAGGCGCTTCGCTCTATTTCGACAACAACCACATGACCTACGAGGGCTCGGTGCGCCTGCGCGACCTGTTCGTGCCGTTCCTCCTCGGCACCGGCCCCACGACCATAGCGGCGGCGAGCCAGTGACCCCGGGCGAACTCACCGAAAAACATTGGGACGTCATCGTCATCGGCACCGGCATCGGCGGGGGTACGATCGGCCGCCGCCTTGCCGAGCGCGGCCTTTCGGTCCTGTTCGTAGAGAAGGGCCGCGCCGGACACCGCGCCGAGCAGAACCACATGGCAAGCGACGAGATCACCGATCCCGTCGCCCGCCTCGTGCGCGGATCGTGGCCCGAGACCATCCACGCCCGCATCGAGGGAGAGGAACACCGCGTCCATCCCGCGATAGGCGCCGCCGTTGGCGGCTCTTCCGTCTTCTACGCCGCCACGCTCGAACGGCCCGAGCCGCACGATCTCGACCACAGCGCCGAGCGCCCGCACCCCACTAACGGTTGGCCGGTCAGCTTCTCTGCGATGCTCCCCTACTTCGACGCGGCGCAGGCCCTGTTCGAGGTGCGCGGCCAGCCGGACCCGCTCGCCACCCACCCGACACCCAACCTCACGGCAGGCCCCGCGATGTGCGAGGGCGATGCCCGGCTGATGGAGGGCATGCGCCGCTCCGGCCTGCACCCCTACCAGTTGCACAGCGCAATGCGCGGCCTCGACGGCTGCGGCTCGTGCCTCGGCCGCAAGTGCCCCCGCCCCTGCAAGCTCGACGGCCGTTCGGCCGGGGTAGAACCCGCCCTCGCCACCGGCCGCGCCGCCCTCGCCGATCGCTGCGAGGTTACCGAACTTCGCGGCGACGGGGGCGGCGTTACCCGCGTCGTCGCCCGCCGCGATGGCGAGGCGCTGGAGTTCACTGCCGCCCACGTGGTGCTGGCCGCAGGCGCACTGTCCTCGCCGCGCATCCTCCTCGCCTCGCGCTCGGACTGGGCCGAGGGCTGCGGCAATGCGCATGGCCAAGTCGGGCTATACCTGATGTTTCATCTGAACGAGATGTTCGCACTCTGGCCCCGGCGCAAAGAGGGCTACCCGCAAGCCGCCAAGTCCATCGGTTTTCGCGACCTCTACTATGCCGAGGGGCACCGCTTCGGCATGGTGCAGGCGATGGGGCTGGATGCAGGCGAAGGCGAGATTCTCAGTTACCTGCGCGGCAAGATCGCACGCAGCCCGCTGCGCCGCCTGCCCGGCGCGAGCCAGATGGCGCGCATACCCGCGAAAGTCGCGGCGCGGGTTCTGGGGCAGGCCAAGGTCTTCGTCGGTCTGCTCGAAGACATGCCCTATGCCGAGAACCGCGTCTCCGCCGATCCCGACCGTCCCGGCGGTATCCTGATAGACTACCGCTTCAGCCCCGAACTCCACCAGCGCCGCAAGCTGTTCCGAAAGCTGATCCGCGCCTCGCTGGGACGGCAGCGCGTTCTGTTCCTGACGTATCAGCCGGAGCTGAACTTCGGCCATCCCTGCGGAAGCCTGCGCATGGGGACCGATCCCGCGAAGTCCGTCGTCAATGCCCAGTGCCGGGTTCACGGCATGCGCAACCTGTGGGTGGCCGACGCCTCGTTCATGCCGACCTCGATGGGGGTCAACCCCAGCCTCACCATCGCCGCCAACGCGCTGCGGGTCGGCGATGCGATTCTCAAGGCTGCGGGAACATCGGATCTCGAACAGCGTGCCATGAGCCTCGTGTCATGACGCTGGCCATCGTCACCGGCGCCGGTCAGGGCCTTGGCCGCGCGCTGGCGCTGGAACTCGTCGCGCGCGGCTGCATTGTCGCGGGCCTCGCCCGCAGCGAGAGCGACCTTGCCGCCACGTCGAAGCTATCCGCCACCGCCGGGGCGTTCCACCCCATAGCCTGCGACGTATCCGATTACGACGCCCTGCGCGGCGCCTTCGACGCGATCCGCCGCATCGGCCCGATCGCCATCCTCATCAACAACGCCGCCGTCTACCCCCGCCGCGATTTCCTCGACGAGACGCCCGAAAGCTTCATGCACACGATGGCGATCAACCTCGGCGGCATGGTCGCCTGCAGCCGCCTCGCGCTGGAGGACATGGTGAGCCGGGGCACCGGCCGCATCGTCAACGTCACCAGCTTCGCCGACCTCGCGCCGATTCCGGCGAGCGGCGCCTACTCGGTCTCCAAGGGCGCGGGACGAATCTTCACCCGCGCACTGGTCGCGGACCTCGAGGGGCGCTTTCCGGACATCGTGATCAGCGACTGGATCCCCGGTGCCCTGCGCACCGCGATGGGCCTGCCCGACGGCATTCACCCGGCCGACGCAGCCCGCTGGGGCGCCGAACTCGCGCTGTCGAGCGATCCCTCGCTGAACGGCACCCTGTGGGAGCGCAACAACGAGGTCCTGGAGCCGCAATCGCTCAAGCGACGGGTGTTCAACCGCCTGATGCTGCGCCCAGCGCCGACGCCGAGGATGCTCTGCGCTGCGTGAGCCATAGAGGTAGCGGGAACGGGATGAGCCACCGCCTTCCGCTTGGCACCAGGCCTCAGAACTTTTTTGCGGTGATCTCCTTGAGCATGGCGTTATCCAGCATCGCATCGGCCAGAAGACGCTTCAGCCGAGAGTTCTCTTCTTCCAGCGAACGCAGCCGTCGGGCTTCGGAAACCTCCAGGTCGCCATACTTGGCCTTCCACTTGTAAAACGTCGCGGAGCTGACCCCATGGCGGCGGCACACGTCCGCCGTCGCCATTCCGGCCTCCTGCTCCTTCAATACCGCGATGATCTGTTCCTCGCTGAACCTGCTCCGCTTCATATCCATCCGACCCCTTCAAGGGGCGGACTCTGCTCAAATCTGGAGGAAATCCACGGGCTCAGACCAGCGGCTCTGCCGACGATACACCGCAGTTGGCGCGGTCGGAGCAACCTGCGAAGGCAGAGCTTGGCCGCGCCAAAGGCGCGGAGGCAGTCATCTTCACCTGCTCGCCGAGCCAGGTTTGCCAGACTTGCATCCCGCGCCGGGCGATGCATCGGTAACTAACGACTTTGGCACTGTGTCAATCAAGCGAGGTTACCGGTTGCAAACAGTGCTAGGATGCTTTTCAGCCTCCAACCGTGTGTGGAAACGAAGGGCGAGGCACGAGGGGCTGCAAGATGCGGGAATGGTCAGAAGGGGAGCTTCGGCAAAAGCTGTCTGCCCGGCAGTACGAGGTTCTCTCGCTGGTTGCCCGGCACCTGTCTTCCAAGGAGATCGGCGCAAGCCTTGGGCTGTCCTACAAGACCATCGACAATCATGTCGCCGACCTGATGGTCAAGCTGGGGGTTTCCAGCCGGGCCGATGCGGCGCGTATTTTCCTAGACGCATCAAAGGGTAGGGAGCGGCTACCTAGTGCGCCGCAACCGCTCGACAGCGACGAGGATGCCGAGGCACAGAGCACTCGTCCGGAAGAAACGAGAGCCGGAGCAGAAGACCAAGCGAGGGCAACGCACCCTCGATGGGAATTCTCGCGGCTCCTCAGTCTTCCTCCGGTCGGGGGCTCCCGTCATGACCTGACGATGGCGCAGCGCATGGCGATGATGGGACAGGTTGCGCTTGTCTCCGTCGTCGGCCTGGCCGCGATCGTCACGGTGATGGTCGGAATTCTCAGCCTGCTCGGCAGGTGAGCTTCACTTCACGGCAAACCTCAGCGTGATTCACGCATCGGAGAAACATATGCGTCTTTCGGAAGCAGGCGGACGAGCGGTCGCCACGGAAATTTCTGGCATGTTCAAGAGCGTCGACACAGCCCTTTTCGACGCCGCGCGCCTTGCCGCGACCATCATGGAGACCAATGCCGCATCCAGCGTCCCGCCGGCCCATCTGCAAAGTGCGCTGGATTCGGCTGCAGCCGGTTTCGCCAAGCTGGTGGAGGGCCGCAAGGACATGGTGCAGATGCATCGCAAGCTCGCCTTCATCAAGGGCGAATCGCAGCACCGGGAGACGGATTGGGGTTGCTTCGGCGACGATAGCCCGAGCGGGCTGCTGAAGACCCCCGAGACGGCGACGGCCCGAGTGTAATCCGGAAAGGGGTGATGGCCTTGACGTCGAACGTCGCAGGTTGAAGTCAAGGCCATGCTCCTGAACCTCGTCTTCGGAATACTCATGTTCGTATCCTGCCTGCCAGCGCTGCTGTGGGGCGGGTGGGAAGGGCGCAGGATATGCCTCATGTTCGTGGTCGCTGCGCTGGCGACCTATATCGGCGCAACGACGTTCAAGACCCAGATCAGCCTCGCGCACTCCACGGTCATGGTGGACTTCGTGCTGCTCATCGGCCTCGCGCATCTCGCGGCGAAGACCGACCGGTACTGGCCCTTGTGGAAATGCGCGTTTCAAGCACTCAGCGTCATCTCGTTCCTGGCCTGGGAAATCGTTCCCAATACGCCCCGGCTGTTCAAGGCTGCCTCGGCGGTGTGGAGTATCCCGCAACTGATCGTTCTGTGCGTGGGTCCAATACTCGACCTTCGGCATTCCTCCCGGGGAGCGCGCCGTGCTGAACCTCCATACGCTGACTGACGAACTGGCGCATATCCTCGGAGATCACGCCGAGATCGAGTGCGAGATCGACAACGTTCAGTCCTATCTCGACGGGATTGCCGCACGCCGCAAGGTTGCCCCCGACATCGATGAATGCGCCTGGCTGATGCTCCTTGGCCTTTACCGGGCGGGCAGTGCTCGAAAGGGGGAAATGACCGTCGCGCAGGTTTGTGCTGCGGCGGCCTGTTCATCGAGCAAGGCCATCACGCACGTTTCCTCCTTGCTCAAGGACGAACTGGTCTGTTTTCAGGCAGAGGATGACCGGTCGCAACCTCCTCTCGTCATCACGAAAAAAGGGAGCAAGATGGTGAGCGCATGGCTATCGCTCATGCATCTCGGCGCCCGTACCCCGATAGCTGTCACAACGACATCGATCGTTTCCGCGCTCGAGACCCTTGCCAGGCGCAACAGCCCCGCCGCCGATTGATGGCGCGGCCAGGCCAAGACATTGAGACATTCATGAGCACCACATACTGGACGGCGTTCGGTATCGCCGACCAACCAAGGCAGGGGCGTTCGCAAATCGATCGCAGGCGCGCGCTCATCGAGGTCGTGTCGAAAATCGCGTGCAGCGCGGTCTGGACTGAAACGCCAGATTTCATGATCTTCGATTCCCGGATCGCGATAGACGACATCACGGACCGCTTCAAATCAGCCATCGACGATGAGGTGGATCTGTTCGTTCTGGTCTGCACGCATTCGAAAGCCGGGCGGATCGTTGGCGCGAACCCGGACAAGGATATCTTCAAACTGATGACCTCGATCGAGTCAGGCTGAGACCTGAGCCGACACTCGCCAGATCAGCTGGGGAAGTTCGCATCCACGAACAACCTCGTGAACTCGAACGGACTGATCTCCAACCCCTGTTCACTGGCGGATCGCCTGCTGGCCTCCCAGACAGAAGCGATCTCGGAAACGTAGCCCTCGCTGAAGCTCATCCGTTCAGCGACGATTTCAAACCAGGGCCGCGTTCCTTCAGCCTGGACAAACGTCGGGGAGAGGAGGTGGATTGCCTGTTCCTGCTGCTCGGTCAGTTCACCGATCGCGCGCAGCACGAAGGAGTCGAGATACTGGAGAAATGGCTTTTCGGCATAACGCATCATGGCCTGGCTCCCTGACGGGCAGTATAGACCCAAAGGTCCCCGGCATCCAGCCGGGAACACGCAAGTGCTGGAATAACAACCTCTTCCCGCAGTCTCATTCGGGCATGAACCACAGTCGACCTGTCCTTGCTGCAAGATTTGTTCCGCCGCAGCCCGTGTCGTCGTAAAGGCAGGTTGGAGCCTGCATATTTAAACACAATTCATGCTTCTCTCTCCGCAGTGAGCAGGCAAATGAACGAAGATTCGATCGCCGGCATTTCTGCATTCCGGTGAATTGCACGGTCGAAGTGGCCGATTGTCAGACTTCGCATCGCTTGAAAGAGGTTGGATCTGCCTGCGCCCACCACTTCGCAGTGCGAGGATCGCGAGCGCCGGAAAGCAGTTCACCGGGTTCAACGAAGGCATAGAGCTCATCAACGGAACGCATCTCCACCGCACTGATACGCTGGCGCAGACCGTCCGGGGTGAATTCATCGGGCGACTGTAGACCGCAGGCAACGACGATGTCGTGAAGCGCTTCAAGCGTCGTCCGTTGGAAACGGGCGACGCGCTCGGCTTTCTCCGGGATCACCAGAGCCCGCTGACGGGCCGGTGACTGCGTGGCGACACCGGTTGGGCACGTATCCGTGTGACAGCGCATGGATTGCACGCAGCCCAGCGAGAACATGAACGAACGCGCGGCATTGCACCAATCGGCACCCAGCGCTGCATTCATGGCAATACCCGCACCGGAACTTACTTTGCCCGATGCTGCCAACTTCACGGGCCCTTTCAGATTCGCTCCCACCAGCGCGTTACGCGCCAGGATCAATCCTTCTCGCAGCGGCATTCCTACCCGATCGGAAAGTTCCGTCGGCGCTGCGCCGGTTCCGCCTTCAGCACCGTCGATGACGATGAAGTCCAGAAGGATTCCCGTCTCCAGCATAGCCTTCGTCACGGCAAACAGCTCGTGCGGATAACCTACGCACAGCTTGATGCCCACCGGCTTGCCGCCCGACAACTCGCGCATGCGGGCGGCAAATTCGACCAGCTCGACGGGCGTGGAGAACGCTGAATGCCAAGGCGGCGAAAGGCAATCCTCGCCCTCGGGCACATCGCGTGTCCCGGCAATCTCGCGGGTTACCTTCGGGCCGGGCAGAAGGCCCCCATGCCCCGGCTTGGCGCCTTGGCTCAACTTGATTTCGGTCATCTTCACGGCATCGTTCGCGGCCCGTTCGGCGAAGCGGCCGGGATCGAATCGGCCCTCCTTGTCGCGGCAGCCGAAATAGCCCGAACCGATCTCCCAAACGACGTCGCCACCGTGCTTCAGGTGATAAGGTGACAGGCCGCCCTCGCCGGTGTCGTGATAGAATCCGCCTATCTTCGCGCCCAGGTTCAGCGCCTCGATAGCGTTCGCTCCCAAGGCGCCGAAGCTCATGGCCGAAATATTCAGCCGTGCCGCATCATACGGCTGCGAGCACTGCGCGCTTCCGACGTGCACGCGCGTTTCTTTGGGGGCGTCACGCGAAGGCGCAATGCTGTGTGCCAGCCATTCATATTCGTCGGAATAGACGTCGAGTTCGGTTCCGAAGGGGTGGGCCGCTACATCGCCCTTGGCGCGCGCGTAGACCAGCGCTCGCTCGTCGCGGCTAAAGGGCCGGCCGTCGAGATCGCTCTCGACGATATAGGCGCGCAGGAAAGGCTGCAGCCATTCAAAGAACCAGCGGAAGCGTGCGGACGCTGGGTAGTTCCGGCGCAGCGAATGCCTCGTCTGGAACAGGTCCACCAGCGAAATCACCAGAACAGGCAGGCTGGCTAGCAGCAGCCAGAATGCCATCGGATGGCGCGGCCCCGCGACAAGCACGGCGACCGTTGCAGCCAGCGCCGCCAGCAGAACGAGATTGCGCGACAGCGCATGGTCGCGGGTCAACGCGGCGACCAGCCCGGGCCAAGTGCTCATGGGAGCAAATTGCGGATCAGGCCCGCGACATCGCGGCCCCGGCCGCCCAGCAAGGCCTTTGCAGAATAGAGCGCCATGCCCGCCACCTGCCCGGCCTCGACTTTTGGCGGCATTACCAGTTCGAACCGGTCGGTCACCACGTCCAGCAGTGCGGGTCCGGGCGTCGCCAGCCAATCCCGCACCGCGCCTTCCAGTTCCTCCGCCTTTTCCACTCGGCGCCCCCAGAACCCGATCGCTTCGGCAACACGGCCGAAGTCGGGATTGAGCAGGTCCGTATATGTGTCCAGCAACCCCTCCACCTTCTGCTCGATCTCCACGAAATCGAGCGCGCTGTTGTTGAACACGGCGACCTTGATAGGCAGCTTCTCCTGCACCGCCGTGAGCAGGTCACCCAGCATCATCGCGAGCCCTCCGTCACCTGAAAGCGAGATCACCGTTCGATCAGGGTACGCTGCCTTGGCGCCCAGGGCCTGCGGCATCGCGTTGGCCATCGTCCCATGGCTGAGGCTGATGACGGTGCGGTTGTGCCCAGTTGAGGTGACGTGACGCAGGCACCACACCATCGGTGAACCGCCGTCTGCGGTGTAGATTGCATCGTCGGGCGCCAACCGGGAAATCGTCTCGGTCAGGTATTGCGGATGGATCGCCCCACCCTTGCCGATGTGCGCGTGCTTGCCCTGCCGTTCCTCGGTCTTCGCCCGGTGCGCCAGGCAGTCGTCGAGGAAAGCACGGTCCGAACGAGCCTGCAAACGGGGCAGCAGTGCACTCAAGGTAGCCTGAACATCCCCGACGACGCCCAGGTCTACCGGATGCCGGCGGCCAAGATGGGTGCCGTCGAGATCGACCTGGATGATCGTCGCCTTTTCAGGATAGAACTGGCGCCAGGCGAAATCGCAGCCGAGCAGCAGCAGCGTGTCGCACGCCATCAGCGCGTGGTAACCGGCGTCTCCGCCAAAGATGCCGGTCATACCGACATCGAAGGGATTGTCGTGTTCGAGGAAGTCCTTTGCGCGCGAGGTATGCGCGACCGGGGCCTGAAGTGCATGCGCCAAAGCCACCACCTCGTCGTGCGCCTGCTCGCAGCCAGAGCCGCCGTAGATGGCGATCTTCTTGCCCTTGCCCAGCAGGCTTGCGATCTGGTCGAGTTCCGGGTTGGAGGGGCGCACCAGCGGATTTGCACGGTGCACCGCGAAGGGCGGCTCCTCGGGCGCCTTTGCGCTCGATATGTCGGCAGGCACGATCAGCACTGCGACCCCGCGTTTGGCCAGCGCGGCCTGTGCGGCCATCGCGGTCTTGCGACGGGCCTGCTCCGGCGTGCGGATTTCCTCGCAGAACACCGAGCAGCTTTGGTAGACCGAGCGGAAATCCACCTCCTGCGGAAAATCGAAACCCAGTTCGTCGCGCACGATCTGGCTTGCGATCAGCACCACCGGCGCACGGTTGCGATGGGATTCAAACAAGCCGTTTATGAAATGGAGGCTGCCTGGGCCGCACGACCCTGCGCACAGCGCCAGTTCGCCGGTCAGCAGCGCATCCGCTCCGGCCGCAAAACCGCCCGCTTCCTCATGCCGCACGTGGACCCATCGGATGTCGCTGGTTCGGATCGCATCGGTCACGTGGTTGAGCGTATCGCCCGGCACGCCGTAGCAGCGGGATGCGCCCGCCGCCGCAAGGGTTTCGACGATAACTTGCGCGACAGTCGCCATGAATATTTCTCGTGTGTTGCCAGAAGCCACAAGAGAAAGCCCCGAAGGTTGAGCCTGTTCCGAACGAGTGCCTTCGGCTTTCGTGCACTCCGGACACGCGGCGCCCGCCGTAGATGGTCTGTTCGATGGTCCGGCCTGGCCCGGTCCAGACGATGCGGAATCCAGGCAGCGCGCCGTTTGCCTCACCTTTTACTGTTAGATGCGTTCCTGAGGCTATCGAGATTATCGCTCCACCACGGCGACATAGCCACGCGTTCATTCCAGTGAGCGCCGCGATGGTACGCAGCCCGAACTCTATCGCTATCGCCGTGGGCGAGCGCGCATTCGATCGCATCAGGGTGCCATTTCCCGCTTTCCTTCAGCAGCGTGGATGCTGTTGCTCGAAAACCATGGGCCGTCATTTCATCGGTCGAATAGCAATGTCTGTAAGGGCCGCGCCTTTCGCGAGATGACACCCCCAGCATGGGGGCATCTCCAATCGACCCGAGAACGCGAAACCTCAAAAGACCCCCACAATGGCATGGATGCCGGTGGACGGGGGTACGCAAACCCGGACGAACCAAGGCACAAAAACCCTAGGTTTTCTGCGGATTTTATACCATTTTCAGGGTGATTTTTGAAGGGAAAATGGAGCGGGTAGCGGGAATCGAACCCGCATAGCCAGCTTGGAAGGCTGGAGCTTTACCACTAAGCTATACCCGCATTACCGGCCCGCCCAAGGACAGACCGTTGATGCGCTCGCCGCTTGCCACGACGATGACCGCCTCGTCAACGTATCTTTTCCAATCTTCGACATCCATGGCACCGCGACGCCTTTACGAAGCGAAGCGAAGCGAAGCGAAGCGATGCGATGCGATCGTCGTTCCGCCTTGCGCCCGGACAATGCCGGTTCACATAAAGATTCGATGCTCGGGAAACTGCAGGTGTGGCGTCACGCGTCCTGTGGGGACGACCGCACAATCGACCGTACGATCACGACCTCCATCACCATCTGTTTCGAAATTCAATCACAGAAGATGCTCTATGGTTGAAACCACACTTTTTGCGGCATGCGCAGAAATATGGCTATCATCCAGAAAGTTTGCATTTCGTCCGTTATAAACCGCACAATACTTTTGATCAGGGCACATTACCGGAAGATAATCGACAAGATCGATCTTGGAGTTCTTACCCACCAACCCTTCAAGATCTTTCTGATAGAACAGCGTATCTGAATAAAGATCGGAGCTGCAATTCCTGAAATCCATATTGCGGTAGGCAGCCCTGCTTGCACAGGAAAACGCTTTATTTTCGCCGGTTGGAGCGATACCCATCAGGATCAGTTTATATCCGCCGGGCGGCAGTTGCTCTCGCATTCTTGAAAACCGATCAGCCATGATGCGCTGGGTGCCATCCGGACTTGCGACTTCATCACCATCCGTCAGCAGTCCACCGCCTGAAAGGTAAGTCCTCCAGTTTCCTGCGACGATAAGCCCCTTCAACTTTGGTATGGCCGCAACCCGTTCGATTGCCTCGCTGTTGAACTGCCGGCAATCGCGGCGCATCTCCGAATTCGGCAACATCGTCGTATCGGGGATGGGCGCACACCCCGCCTTGGTTATGATCAGGCCAGCATAGCCATTGGCATCCGCGATCTCACGAAACGCCGGGATCAACTGAGTGGCATGAGAATCGCCCCAAAGCACCAAAGTGGGCTGCCGGGTGGGATCGCCGATCACGCATTGCGCAGAAGTCGAAAATTCCGCGCCGCGCATGAGGCAAGGATCGCGCTGGAATGAACTGGACTCGGCTGCGGCCTGACTCACCCAGGCCGGCATCGGGTGCCGCCCCTGCAAGCCATTGGTGAACAGCATCGACGCGCAAACCAGGCCCATCGCAATTACCGGCGCCATTGCCATCGGTGCCCACACCTTCATGCGCGCGCGTGTTGCCGGGATGCGGCGGAAAATAGGCTCCACCCCCGCATACAGCACATGCGCGGCGCCAAACATGACGGCGATCTGGACGAGTTTCACAGCCATCGACACTTCAGTTGTCGAGGCAAGTCCCCAGAATACGATGATGGGCCAGTGAACAAGGTAAAGAGGATAAGAAATCCTCCCGATATATTTCATGACGACGTTGCATAGAAATGAAGAAACCAGGTTTTCGAATTGCCCGCCGAAAATGATCAATGCCGCGCCAATGCAGGGGATCAGGGCGTGCAAACCCGGGAATGGCGTGGTCTTTTCAAAAAAGAAAATGGAATAGCCAACAATCAATATTCCGGCGGACACAAGTACGCCAGCTACGCTCTTTTTAATTTGCAAACCTAGATTGCCGGAAAGGCCAAGAAGGCCTCCGATTGCCAACTCCCATGCACGAGCGGGCAGCATGTAGAAGGAGAAACTGGGATTGCTCTTCAGAAGAAGCTCTGAACAAATAATACTGATGATGATTACGGCCGATAATACAGCCTTGACCCCATGCCTGCCGAAAAACTTCAGCGACAAAACGATCACCATCGGCCAGAAGATATAGAATTGCTCTTCGACCCCTAAGGACCATGTGTGTAACAGCGGAATCTCTTCCGCAGATGGGCTGAAATAGTCGTTTTTCTTAAAAAAATAAATATTTGACAGGGAAATGGACGCCGACAAGGCACTTTTAGTGTCTGATTCAAAATTGCGGGCGTGGCAATCAGGGCCTTGCGATGCGGCGAGCATATAGCTGGATGGATGCGATAAAGAGCCAAGCTGTGGCGGACGCGATGGTTTCCTCGAAGTCCTTTGCCAGACGCCGGTTGCGGCTCAGCCATGCGAACGTTCTTTCGACGACCCATCGTCGCGGCAAGACCTCGAAGCCCTTGGCAGTATCGGACCGTTTGATGATTTCGACGGTCCACTTTCCGATCCGGCGCAGGGCCTCCCTGAGCTTGTTTCCGGCATAGCCGCCGTCTGCAAACACGTGACGCAGCCAGGGGAAGCGCCTGACGATTTCTCCAAGGACCAGCGGTGCCCCGTCCCGGTCCTGAATGTCGGCGGCGTGCACAACGGCATGGACAAGATTTCCATCGGTGTCGGTCAGGATGTGCCGTTTGCGTCCTTTGATCTTCTTCCCTGCATCGTAACCGCACAGGCCACCGCTTTCGGTCGTCTTGACCGACTGGCTGTCGATC
>NZ_ALVC01000040.1:0-30273 GCF_000293195.2 Sphingomonas sp. LH128 | reverse complement strand
CCAGCCGAACTTCTCGGCGAGCCTTTCGGCCGGCACGTCGTTCGACCTGGGCGGCGCGACATTGGGCGTCATCGCCACCGGCGGTTACTCCAACTCGACCCAGACCAAGGCGATCCTGCGCCAGCGCGCGCAGGGCACCACCGCCAACCCGGAACAGCTCTGGGAAGACGGCAATGCGGTCAACACGGACAACCGCATCGTCGCCAACGCGCTCGTCACCGTCGGCCTGGAATGGGACGAGAACCAGATCCGCTGGACCAACGTCTATATCCACGACACCGACAAGCATTCCAGCCTGAGCATCGGCAAGCGCAACAACAACCGCACCGCCGACTACATGGACCAGACGACCGCGTGGTATGAACGCCAACTCATCGACACGCAGCTGGTCGGCGAGTTCAAGCCGGACGACAAGACCTCGATCGACGTGCGTGTGGGTTATGCCAATTCGAAGCGCCTCGCGCCCTTCGAAATCGAGGCCCAGTACCTTCGCACCAATGCGGCGGCAGATCCTTATGGCGACATGTTCGTCAACCGCCTCGGCAACGGCAACCAGGATCCCACCAACGTCACGTTCTCGCGCCTGAACGAGAACGTGTGGTCGGCGGGCCTCGACGTCTCGCACCGTTTCTTCGATGGATGGACCGGTACGGTCGGCTATGCCTACCAGCTCAACGCACGCACCAATTCGCGCCGTTCGTTCGCGATCTTTGCGAGCGGGGATCCCGAGTTGATCTCCGGCTTCGGCACGCTGCGTCTCGACTACCTGCTCCAGCCGGGCATGTGGGCCCTCGGCAACAACGGCGTCGATTACAGCCTGCAGCTGCGCGAGCCGGGAGCCAGCGTGGCGAACTTCGATTCGCGCCTGCTCAACCACGCCTATTACGGCAAGATCGACGGCCAGCTCACCGATACCCTGTCGTTCGATGCGGGCGTGCGCTGGGAATGGGCAAAGGAAACCACCATCCTGCGTCCGATCGGTGGCACCGCCAGCCAGCCGACCGCGCTGAAGAACGAATACTTCCTGCCCGGCGGCACGCTGACCTGGGAAGTCCAGCCCGGCATGCAGGTTCGCCTGAACGCCTCGAAGACGATCGCGCGCCCGCAGTTCCGCGAGCTGCTGTATCAACCGTACTTCGATCCGGACACCAACCGCTCCTACCAGGGCAACCCGTTCCTCACCGACAGCAAGCTGACCAACGTGGAGGGCCGCGCCGAATGGTACTTCGCACCGGAGCAGCGTTTCGCGTTCGGCGCCTTCTGGAAGCGGATCGACAAACCGATCGAATCGTTCCTGACCGGGCCTGAGGCGTTCATCACCTCGTATGCCAACGCCCCCAAGGCCGACCTCTACGGTGCCGAGGCCGAAGTGCAGAAGTACGTGTATCTCGATGGCATGGGCAAGTTCTTCACGGATCGCCGCCTCGTCCTGATCGGCAACTACACCTACACCAAGTCGAAGCTGAAGGTCGGTGCCAGTGACACGGTACGCGTCTACGGCGCGGGCACCGGCGCCTCGCTGGCGAGCGACTATTTCCGCGACGGCGCGCCGCTGACCGGCCAGTCGGAGCACATCGCCAACGTCCAGATCGGCCTTGAGGATACGCAGAACCTGTCGCAGCAGACGATCCTGCTCAACTACGCGAGCAAGCGTGCGGTCAGCCGCGGCCTTGCCAATTCGAACCAGCCCGACATCTTCGAGTATCCCGGCTTCACCATCGACGTGGTGATCCGCCAGGGCATCATGATCGGCGACAAGCAGATCGAACTGAAGGCCGAAGGGCGCAACCTTACCGGTCGCGGCCACTTCGAATACCAGCAGTTCGACGATGGGCGGGTGAACTACAACACTTACGACGTGGGCCGGATGTTCTCGCTCTCGGCATCGATCACTTTCTAAGCCGTCTTTTCCGGGGAGGCACCTGCCCTCCCGACGGCAACCTCATGGCCCGGTCGCCCAGCGACCGGGCCTTTCTTTTTGCGCTTCCCAAAACGGCAGAACATCGGTAAGCGCGGGTCCGTCATCTGGGGAGTAGCCGCCCGCGCATTTTGCGGGACCTGCCGTCAACACACTTGGTCGAGAGGCCATGGCGCGCAGGAGGACGTTTCCAAACGTCCGGGCGAGACCAATGACGCATGCGGTTTCGCTCGGCCGGGCGGATTCCGAATGCGTCGTTGCGTTTCGTTTCCGCCCGGCCCGGAGTACCATGACCTTGGAAGCCCTGCTCACATCGACCGCTGTGGTCGCCCTCGCCGAGATCGGCGACAAGACCCAGCTTCTCGCCATCGTCCTCGCCACGCGCTTCAAGCGGCCCTGGCCGATCGTGGCGGGCATCTTCGTGGCGACGATCGCCAACCACTTCCTCGCCGCCCTCGTGGGCGAGCAGGCGGCCGCCTTCCTCGACGGGCAGTGGTTCCGCTACCTCGTCGCCGCCAGCTTCATCCTGATGGCTGGCTGGACGCTGATCCCCGACAAGTTCGACGAAGACGAGGAAGCCAAGCCCAGCCGCTTTGGCCCCTTCCTGGCGACCGCCATCGCCTTCTTCCTGGTCGAGATGGGCGACAAGACCCAGATCGCCACGATCGCGCTGGGTGCCCGCTTCCAGAGCGTGGTGCCGGTGATGATGGGCACCACCATCGGCATGATGATCGCCAACGTGCCGGCGGTGTTCCTCGGCAATGCCCTCATCAAGAAGGTGCCGCTGAACGTCGTGCGTACGGTGGCGGCGCTGCTGTTCCTGGTGATCGGCCTGTGGCTGCTCGCACAGACGGCGGGCCTGCTGGGCTGAAACGCAAAAGGGGCCGCGGCAAGGCGGCCCCTTTATGATTGCGTCGGTTGATGCCGATGGGGCTTCGACAGGCTGCGCCTGACCCTTCGACAAGCTCAGGGTGAGCGGGAGGTAGAGTAAGTCTCCCAATTCCGCTCAGGCTGAGCTTGTCGAAGCCCCTTCAGCCCAGGCCTTACGCCACGTCCATCGCATAGCCCGCCGCGCGCACGGTGCGGATCGGATCCGTCTCGCCGTCGCGGTTGATCGCCTTGCGCAGGCGGCGGATGTGAACGTCCACCGTGCGCTCGTCGATATCCGAGTCCATGCCCCAGACGCCGTCGAGGATCTGCTGGCGCGAGACCACGCGGTTCGGACGTTCCATGAAATAGCGCAGCAGGCGGAACTCGGTCGGACCCAGATGCAGCGCCTCGCCGCCGCGACGCACGCGGTGGCTGGTGGCGTCGAGTTCGATATCCCCCCACGACAGCACGCTGCCCGCCAGCGACGGCCGCGCGCGGCGCAGCAGCGCTTCGATGCGGGCCATCAGTTCGCGCGGGGAGAACGGCTTGGTGACATAGTCGTCAGCGCCGGTCTTGAGGCCGCGGATCATGTCCTCTTCCTCGCCGCGCGCGGTGAGCATGATGATCGGGACCGAGGCGGTTTCCTTGTCCTTGCGCAGCTGGCGGCAAACCTCGATGCCGGGCACCTGCTCGATCATCCAGTCGAGCACGATGGCATCGGGCGTCTGCTCGCGCACCATGACGAGGGCTTCCTCACCGTCGGGCGTGGAACGCACGTCGTAGCCTTCGGCCGAGAGGTTCCAGGTCAGCAGTTCGCTGAGGGCGACGTCGTCTTCGACGACGAGGATCGAGGCCGCGCTCACGACAGCATTCCCGAGCTGGTATCATCCGTCAAAGAGTCACGCTCCGTGCAGTACTCGCCGGTCGCGGCGTAATAGACCATCTCCGCCACGTTGGTGGCATGGTCGCCGATGCGCTCCAGGTTGCGGGCGATGAAGAGAAGCTGCGCGGCGCTGGTGATCGTCGCGGGGTTCTCCATCATGTGCGTCAGCAGCGAGCGGAACAGCGTGTTGTAGAACTGGTCCAGCTTCTGGTCGCGCTTGATGACCTCCACCGCCAGCTGCGCATCGCGCGAGCCGTAGGCGTTCAATACATCGCGCACCATGGACTCGGCGATCTCGGCCATGGCCGGGACCAGCGTTACCGGGTCGATCTTGGTGCGGCCTTCCAGCGCATTGACGCGCTTGGCGATATTCTTGGCATAGTCGCCGATGCGCTCGATCACGCCCGAGATCTTGAGCGCGGCGATGACGTCGCGCAGATCGTCGGCCATGGGAGCACGCAGCGCGATGGTACGCACGGCGAGGCGGTCCACCTCGGCCTCCAGCGCATCCAGCTTGGCGTCGGCGGCGACGACTTGTGCGGCGAGTTCCTCGTCATGATGGACGAGCGCGGTGATGGCGTCGCGGATGGCGACTTCGGCGAGCCCGCCCATCTCGGCGACGAGGCCGCGAAGCTGCCCGATCTCGGAGTCGAAGGCCTTGACGGTATGGTCTACCATGGCGTGTCCCTGCTTATGCCAACACTCAGCCGTAGCGGCCGGTGATGTAGTCCTTGGTGCGCGTTTCGCGCGGATTGGTGAAGATCTGGTCGGTCTCGCCGTATTCCACCATGCTGCCGAGGTGGAAGAAGGCGGTGCGCTGCGACACGCGCGCGGCCTGCTGCATCGAGTGGGTGACGATGACGATGGCGAAGCTCTCCTTCAGCTCGTCGATCAGTTCCTCGATGCGCGCGGTGGCGATCGGGTCGAGCGCGGAACACGGCTCGTCCATGAGGATGACTTCGGGGCTGACGGCGATGGCGCGCGCGATGCACAGGCGCTGCTGCTGGCCACCCGACAGCGCGGTGCCGGCGTCGGTCAGGCGATCCTTGACCTCTTCCCAGAGGCCCGCCTTGGTCAGCGCGTTCTCGACGATGCGGTCCATGTCCGACTTCGCGCTGGCGAGGCCGTGGATGCGCGGGCCGTAGGCGATGTTCTCGTAAATCGACTTGGGGAACGGGTTCGGCTTCTGGAACACCATGCCGACGCGGGCGCGCAGGGCGACCGAGTCCATGGTGGACGCATAGATGTCCTCGCCGTCCAGCAGGATCTGGCCGTCGACGCGGGCGCCGGCGATCGTGTCGTTCATGCGGTTGAGGGTGCGCAGGAACGTCGACTTGCCGCAGCCCGAGGGGCCGATGAAGGCAGTGACGATCCCGTTGTCGATGTCGATCGAGACGTCGTTGATCGCCTTCTTCTGTCCGTAGAAGACGTCGACGTTGCGGGCGGTGATCTTGGCTTCGGTCATGGTTCTACCAGCGGACTTCGAATTTGTTTCGAAGGTAAATGGCGATGCCGTTCATGGCGAGCAGGAAGACCAGCAGCACGATGATGGCGGCGGAAGTGTTCTGGACGAAAGCCTTGTCGATTTCGTCGGACCACAGGAAAATCTGCATCGGCAGCACGCTCGACGGGGCGGTCAGGCTGTCGGGCGGGGTGACGACGAAGGCGCGCATGCCGATCATCAGCAGCGGCGCGGTTTCACCCAGCGCGCGGGCCATGCCGATGATGGTGCCGGTCAGGATGCCCGGCAGCGCGAGCGGCAGGACGTGGTGGAACGTCGTCTGCACCTTGCTCGCACCGATGCCGTAGGCGGCCTCGCGGATCGAGGGCGGGACCGCCTTGATCGCGTTACGGCCCGAGATGACGATGACCGGCATGGTCATCAGCGCCAGCGTCAGACCGCCGACCAGCGGCGACGAACGCGGCATCTGGAAGGTGTTGATGAACACCGCCAGACCCAGCAGGCCGAAGATGATCGAAGGCACGGCGGCGAGGTTGTTGATCGACACCTCCACCCACTCGATCCACTTCTTCTTGGGCGCGAACTCTTCCAGATAGATCGCGGCGAGCACGCCCATCGGGAAGCTGAGCAGCAGCGTCACCATCATGGTGAGCAGCGAGCCCTTGGCCGCCCCCCACACGCCAGCCGCGCTGGCATCGGTGGAGTCCGAGCCCGAAAGGAAATCCCAGTCGAGACCGCCGAGGCCGTTCTTTAGCATGATGACGAGCAGCAGCGCCAGGAAACCGAGGCTCAGGACAATCGCGCCGAGGCCGATCACCTTGAACCGCTTCTCCGCGGCGTGGCGCTTCGCGAGGCGGCGGACCGCCTCGGGCGAATTCCAGTCTGACTTACTCATAGGCTTCGCGGAACCGCTTCACGACGCGCAGGGCGACGATGTTGAGGATGAGGGTGACGATGAACAGCACCAGGCCGAGCGCGAAGGCCGACAGCGTCTTGGGGCTGTTGAACTCCTGGTCGCCGGTCAGCATCTGGACGATCTGGTAGGTCACCGTGGTCATCGAGGCGAACGGGTTCGCCGAAAGGTTGGCGGCGGCACCGGCGGCCATGACGACGATCATCGTCTCGCCGATGGCGCGGCTGATCGCCAGCATCACGCCCGCGACGATGCCGGGCAGCGCGGCGGGCAGCAGCACCTTCTTGATCGTCTCCGAGCGGGTGGCGCCAAGGGCCAGCGAACCGTCGCTCATCGCGCGGGGCACCGCGGCCAGCGCGTCGTCGGCCATCGAGGAGACGAAGGGGATGATCATCACGCCCATCACCAGACCTGCGGCCAGCGCGCTTTCGGTGGAGGGGTTCTGCATGCCGATCGAGGCGGCGAAGTCGCGGATCAGCGGGGCGACGGTCAGCGCCGCGAAGTAGCCGTAGACCACGGTGGGAATGCCCGCCAGAATCTCCAGCATCGGCTTCACCCACTTGCGCACGTCGCGCGTGGCGTACTGGGTCAGATAGATGGCGCTCATCAGGCCGAGCGGGATCGCGACGACCATGGCGATGATCGCGCCGATGTAGATCGTGCCCCAGAACAGCGGCACCGCGCCGAAGTTGTTGTTGATGTTGTCGCCCATCGTGCTCGCCGGCGACCAGTGGGTGCCGGTGAGGAAGGCGATCGGCGACACGTCCTTGAAGAACATGCCCGCCTCGAACACGAGCGAGGCGACGATGCCGAAGGTTGTCAGGATCGCCAGCAGCGAAGCCGCCAGCAGCACGCCCAGCACCAGCCGCTCGACGTGGGTGCGCGCCTTGAAATCCGGGCGGATGCGCGTGAAGCCGAAGGCGCCGCCCGCAAAGGCGACGATCAGCACGATCACCGCGCCGATCAGGCCGAACTTCACTTGCGCCTGCCGGAACGGCTCGACCAGCGCCTGCGCCTCCGGGTTGAAGGCGACGGCATTGGGATCGGAGGCGATGGTCTGCGCCTCGGCGACGATGGCGCCCAGCTGGAACGGGTCGGTCGGCAGGCCATGCGCGGCGGGGGTGGCGAAGACCGCGCCTTGGACGAGGCCGGGCATCACCGCCTGCCATACCAGCCAGGCGACCAGCGCCGGGACGACGATCCACAGCGCCAGATGCCAGCCGTGATAGGCGGGCATCGAGTGCATCGATCCCCGGCCGGTATAGAGCAGCCGCGCCCGGCCGCGCGCGGCGAACCAGCCGACAAGGCCGAGGCCGAGGACGGCCAGGAGAACTCCGGTGAGTATCATGTCTGGCCGCCCGGCCCTTTCCTCAAGTGCTTACTTCAGCTCGGCAGGGTCGAGCGGGGTCATGTTCGCGACGATGTCGGCGCTTTTCTTGCGCACGTCGTCCGGCGAAATGACCATGCCCTTCTTCTGGGCCAGGCCATCGGGGCCCCACGACTTCACCCACTCGGCGACGTAGCCCTGCAGGCTCTTGATCGGCGCGAGGTGCTGCTTCTTCACGTAGATGTAGAGCGGACGCGCACCAGGGTAGGAATAGTCCGAGATCGTCGCGTAAGTCGGCGTCACGCCCGACATCGGGATACCCTTCAGGCTGTCCGGGTTCTCTTCGAGGAACGAGTAGCCGAAGATGCCGACGGCCTTGGGGTTCTGCGAGATTTTCTGGACGATCAGGTTGTCGTTCTCGCCGGCGTCCACATAAGGGCCATCCTCGCGAATGTCGTGACAGACTGCCTCGTACTTGTTCTTGTCGCTGTCCTTGAGCGCCTTGGTGGCGGCATCGGTCTTGCAACCGGCCTCGAGGATCAGTTCCTTGAGCGCGTCACGCGTGCCGGAGGTCGAGGGCGGGCCGTAGACGAGGATCGGCTCGGCGGGGAGCGACGGATTGACGTCCTTCCAGGTCTTCGCGGTGTTGGGCTTGCCGAAGGGGTTGGCCGCCAGCGCCTTGTAGATGTCGGTCGGGGTCAGCTGGAAGCCGGGGCCGCTCTTCGATTCGGCGAAGGCGATACCGTCGATGCCCACTTGGATCTCGACGATCTCCTTGACGCCGTTCTTCTGGCATTCCTCGTACTCGGACTTCTTCATCCGGCGCGAGGCGTCCTCGATGTCGGGGTGCTGGGCGCCGACGCCGGCGCAGAACAGCTTCATGCCCGCGCCCGTGCCGGTCGATTCGATGACCGGCGACTTCACGCCAGCAGCCTTGGCGTAGCCTTCCGCAACCGCAGTGGCGAACGGGTAGACGGTCGAGGAACCGACGGCGCGCACGAAATCGCGCGAACCGGCCGAGGAACCACCCGAACCACCGCAAGCACTGAGAGCGGCAAGCGAGACGGCGGCGAAAATGAAAGTCTTGGTCGTACGCATTGATAAACCCCTTGGGCTTCTATCCTGGGACGCCCCTATTGGGCTTCAATGACACTTCCATGACAAAAAGATGACATCGTTGCGCGGCCTGATAAAATTGCCCGTCCCAACGGTGCCCAGGCGGCCGTTTCCCCGCCATGCCCGGACGGGTTTTGCCCGACCTTGCAGATACATGCGCTTGAACGGGGTCTACGAGTGAGCGCAACCGATGGCAAGCACGTCGATGAAAGCGCTTTGCCGCCTTCGAATCGCCCTGACGCATCAGGGCGCGCATCGGTCGAAGACGCAAGCACCTGTCATTATTTTGCAACGTTCTCGCACCGAAACCTTCCGTAACGCCCGCAAAAACGGCCCCATCCGCCGGCGGAATGCGAGAAGCTGTCTCGGAAATGTCATTTAACCGTCATTTTGAGGACATACTGGCCACCTGCAAGACACCCGATTCCTTGCGAGAGAAACCGACGCCGATGCGCACATTTGCTGCCGGAACCGCCATGGCCCTCGTCATGACAACCATGGCCGTGCCTGCCTTTGCACACCCCGCGAACGGGGAGGACGCCGAAGCGCTGCGTGCCGAGGTCCGGGCTCTTCGCGCTCGGCTCGAAGCCCTGGAACGCCGACTTGGTTCGACACCGGACGTGCAGACCGCAGCAACGGACCCCGCCACACGGCAGACCAACACCTCGGCGCCCATTCTCGCCGCCACGACCGATCCGATTGTGAAGTCCGACGACGAAACCGCAATCGCATGGAAGGGCAGTCCGCAATTCACGCAAGGCGGCAAGGCCTTCAAGGTCAAGGGCCGCATCCAGGCCGATGCCGGATTCGTTTCCGTCCCCGGGGGACTCGACGACCGGGGACTGGGTTTCTCCAGCGAGATGCGCCGCCTGAGGCTTGGCGGCGAGGGATCGCTGGCCCGCAATCTCTCGTACAAACTGGAGTTCGAGCTTTCCGACAACGCGGTGGACCTCGTCGATACCTTCATCACGTACAGGAACGGGCCGTGGCAGGTGCAGATTGGCAACCAGAATGCGTTCTGGTCGCTCGACGAACTGACCGGCGACACCTCGGGCAGCGTCATGGAGCGGGCTGCCTTCACCGACGCCTTCAACTTCGAGCGCCGCCTCGGCCTTGGCATGCAGTACGGCAAGGGTCCGTGGATCGCGCAGTTGGGCGTGTTCACCGACGATCCGAGTTCGCTCGCCAATTCCAGCGACGGGGTCAACGGCGGGGACGAGAACAACGGCTATTCGGTCGATGGACGGCTGGTGTTCGCGCCCAGGCTGGGCGAGATCCAGCTGCATCTGGCAGGCTCGGCGCACTGGCGCCGGCTCGGGCGTCTCGCCGAGGCAAGCACCCGCTATCGGCAGCGTCCCTATGCCCACGGCACCAACACCCGCCTGATCGGCACGCCCGCGATGAATGTCGAGGACGAGACGATGTACGGCGCGGAAATGGCGGCGATCTCCGGCCGCTGGTGGGGCGCGGCGGAATACTACCACCTCGCCGCCGACCGCGTGGGCCTGCCAACCGTGGGCTTCCAGGGGGCCTACGGCGAAGTCGGCTATTTCCTCACCGAGGGCGATTCGCGCGGGTACAAGGGCGGCATCTTCACGACCAACGCGCCTGCCCATCCGCTCGACAAGGACGGCCCCGGCTCGATCCAGGTGGCGCTGCGCTACGACTGGCTGGACCTCAACGACCGCGACATTCGCGGCGGCACGCAGAACGGCTATATCGCCGCACTGGTGTGGTCGCCGATCCAGTACCTGCGCTTCAACGTCAATTACGCGCTGATGCGCTATAACGGAGCGGCGGCGCTGCCCTCGGGCGAGCGCAGCTACGATGCCAACGTGGTGGGCACGCGCTTCGAGCTTGATTTCTGAGACTGGGTGACGCTGTGCGCCGAGGGGGCTTCGACAAGCTCAGCCTGAGCGGAATTGGGAAGTTTACCCTGCCTCCGCTCATCCTGAGCTTGTCGAAGCTCCCTCGGCCGTATCTTACTCTCCCTTGAGCGGCAGCATCAGCGAGGCGGTGGTGCCGATGCCCTGCCGGCTCTCGATGTCGAAGCGGCCGCGGTGGCGCTCGACGATATGCTTGACGATCGACAGGCCCAGCCCGGTTCCGCCCACCGCGCGGCTGCGACTGGTATCGGCGCGGTAGAAGCGCTCGGTCACGCGCGGCAGGTGTTCGGGGCCGATGCCCTCGCCCTCGTCGCGCACGGTGACGAGCACCCAGCCGGTGCTGGCGGCCTCCACGGACACTTCCACGGGGCCTTCGGGCTTCGCATACTTGCGCGCATTGTCGATGAGATTGCGCAGGACCTGCGAAAGCTGGCCGCGATCGCCCGCGATGACCGCTTCGGATTGGTTGGCCCGGACATGGACTTCCATCGTGCCCTTGAATTCGCCCGCCACTTCATGCGCCAGTGCGACGACATCGACGGTGTCAGAAGGCGCCTCGTGCTTCACCGCCTCGATCCGCGAAAGCGACATGAGGTCCGAAATCAGCGCCTGCATCCGCTGCGCCTCGTGGCGGATGGTGCCGAGGAACCGGTTGCGCAGCCCCTCGTCGCCGCCCGCCTTGGGGTTCATCAGCGTCTCGCAATAACCGATGACGTTGGCGAGCGGGGTACGCAGTTCGTGGCTGGCATTGGCGACGAAATCGGCGTGGGACTTGGCCACGCTGACCCGCTCCGACAAGTCATAGAGACTGACCAGCCGCTCGTAGAGGCCGACGACCTTGCAGTCGACTTCCCACACCGACCCGCCGGTGGACAGCCCCTTGACCCGCGCCGAACCGCCCTCGTCGCTGAGAATCGCGGCGACCGCGCGCGGCTCGCGAATGGCGATGCGCACGTCCTGCCCGACGATATGGGCGCCCAGCAGTGCCTTCGCCGCGCTGTTGGCGAAGCGCACCTGCCCCCGCACGATCATCATCGCGGGGGTCTGGAGATGTTCGAGGAGGTGGACGCCCTCGATGCTCATGCCTGTAATGCTCCTGAGGTCGCGGTGGGTGTGCACCGAAGATTCAAATCCGCGCGTGACATGGTTCCAAGACACTATTGTTGCAACATTCGTATTCACCAACGCCGGAAATGACATTTCCGTGTCCATTCGCCCCTCGGCGAGTTTGGAAAACGTGCTTGCATGCCTTCAGCGCCCTAGCGCTCGGCGGCGGCCTTTGTTATGGCGCAACCGCATGGCGGTCCGCCCACAAGTGGACATGACGCCGTGCAGCCTTGAGAACAATCATCAACGGCTGCGAGGAGGAGCGCGGTCGTCCGGTGGAAAGGGTACCGTGACGCAATTCACTTCCGATCGCCTGCTCCTCTTCGGCGCCACGGGCGATCTTTCACGCAGGATGCTCCTCCCCTCGCTTTGCGCGCTCGACGCGGAAGGCCTGCTGGGTCCTGACATCGAAATCATCGGCACGGCCCGGTCGGACATGGACGACCAGGGCTTCCGCAACTTCGCGCGCGAATCGCTGGAGCAGTTCCTGCCCGCCGGTCGCCGAGGCAGCCTGGCGCAGTTCCTCAACCGACTGAGCTACCAGCCGCTCGACGCCAATGACATCGACAGCTTTCACGCGCTGGCCGAGAAGGTGGGCACCCCGAAGCAGGGCCTTTCGATCTTCCTGTCCACTGCGCCCAGCCTGTTCGAACCGACCATCCACGGTCTGGAGAAGAGCGGCCTTGCCAGCGGCAACGTGCGCATCGGGCTCGAAAAGCCGCTCGGGGTGGACCTCGCATCGAGCAAGGTCATCAATGACGCGGTGGCCAGCGCCTTCCCCGAGGACCGGATCTTCCGGATCGACCACTATCTCGGCAAGGAGACGGTGCAGAACATCCTGGCGCTGCGCTTCGCCAACCTGATGTTCGAGCCGCTGTGGAACGCCGCGCACATCGACCACGTGCAGATCACCGTGGCCGAGACCGTGGGCCTCGAATCGCGCGTCGCCTATTACGACGACAGCGGCGCCCTGCGCGACATGGTGCAGAACCACATGCTCCAGTTGCTCGCGCTCGTGGCGATGGAGCCGCCGGTTTCGTACAATGCCACCTCGATCCGCAACGAGAAGGTCAAGGTCCTTCACTCGCTGCGCAAGGTGAAGCCCGAGGAAACCGTCACCGGCCAGTACCGCGCAGGCGCGATCACCGGCAAGGCCGTGCCCGGCTATGATGAAGAACTCGGCAAGGATTCGAACACCGAAACCTTCGTCGCGATCAAGGGCTTCATCGACAACTGGCGCTGGCAGGGCGTGCCCTTCTACATGCGCACCGGCAAGCGCCTGCCCAAGCGCACGACCGAGATCGTCGTGCAGTTCCGCGACGTGCCGCACTCGATCTTCCACGGTCGCGGCGCGAAGACGGTGCCCAACCGCCTCGTCATCGGCATCCAGCCGGAAGAGAACATCACCCTCTCGCTCATGGCCAAGGTGCCCGGGCTGGACCGCGACGGCTACGGCCTGCGCTCGGTGCCGCTGGCGATCACCCGCCCCGACGCCTTCGCCGACCACCAGCGCCGCATCGCCTACGAACGCCTGCTGCTCGACCTCATCGAAGGCGACCAGACCCTGTTCGTGCGCCGCGACGAAGTGGAAGCCCAATGGGAATGGATCGACGCGATCCGCTCCGGCTGGGAGGAACAGGCGCAGGAGCCCAAGACTTACACTGCCGGAAGCTGGGGGCCGTCCGCCGCGATCGCCCTCGCCGAACGTGACGGAGTAACCTGGCACGAGTGACCTCGTGCCAGCACCGAAGTTTGCTTGAGCAGGCCCATACGGGCCGGAATATAGCGATTGACACCGGTTACCGTCCCGCGCACATGCGGGGCGGGAAGAAGCCGGATGTCGCGAAAGACCAGGAGTAGACCATGACCAACCTCCACCCGGTGGTCGCGCGCGTCACCGATCGTATCATCGAACGGTCGAAGGACAGCCGCGCGCGCTATCTCGACATGATCGCCCGCGAGACGGACCGCCATTCCGACCGCAGCTTCCTCTCGTGCTCCAACCTCGCGCACGGCTTCGCCGCCTCGGGCGAGGACAAGGCGACGATCGCCGGGAACAAGGCGGTCAACCTCGGCATCGTCACCGCCTACAACGACATGCTCTCGGCGCATCAGCCTTATGGCCGCTACCCCGAGCAGATGAAGCTGTTCGCGCGTGAAGTGGGCGCCACGGCCCAGGTCGCGGGCGGCGTGCCCGCCATGTGCGACGGCGTAACGCAGGGCTTCGACGGCATGGAGCTGTCGCTGTTCAGCCGCGACGTCATCGCGCTGTCCACCGGCGTCGCCCTGTCCCACGCGATGTTCGACGGCATGGCGCTGCTGGGCATCTGCGACAAGATCGTCCCCGGCCTCGTCATCGGCGCGCTGCGCTTCGGCCACCTGCCCGCGATCTTCGTGCCGTCCGGCCCGATGCCCACCGGCATCTCCAACAAGGAGAAGCAGAAGGTCCGCCAGCTCTACGCCGAAGGCAAGGTCGGCCGCGAGGAACTGCTCGCCAGCGAAAGCGCCAGCTATCACTCGCCGGGCACCTGCACCTTCTACGGCACCGCCAACTCCAACCAGATGATGATGGAGATGATGGGCCTGCACATGCCGAACGCCGCGTTCGTGCCGCCGAACACCCCGCTGCGCACCGCGCTGACCCGCTCGGCCACGCACCGTCTGGCGGCGATGACCCGCAAGGGCGAGGACTATCGCCCGATGGCCAAGGTCGTCGACGAGAAGGCGATCGTCAACGCCATCGCCGGTCTGCTCGCCACCGGCGGCTCGACCAATCACGCGATCCACCTGCCCGCCATGGCGCGCGCGGGCGGCATCCTGATCGACTGGCAGGACTTCGACGAGCTTTCGGGCGTGGTCCCGCTCATCACCCGCGCCTATCCCAACGGTTCGGGCGACGTGAACCACTTCCACGCGGCGGGCGGCATGGCCTGGGTGATCCGCGAGCTGCTCGACAGCGGCCTCGCCCACCGGGACATCCTGACCGTGGCCGAAGGCGGCATGAGCGCTTACGCGGACGAGCCGGTGATGGTCGATGGCGAACTCGGCTGGACCCCCGCCCCGGCGGTCAGCGGCGACGACACGATGCTGCGCCCGGTCTCCAACCCGTTCCTGCCCGATGGCGGCATGCGTCTGGTGGACGGCAACCTGGGCCGCGGCACCTTCAAGACCAGCGCGGTCGATGCCGAACGCTGGACGATCGAGGCCCCGTGCCGCGTGTTCGACGATCAGGAAGGCGTGGCGAAGGCGTTCAAGGCCGGTGAGCTGGACAAGGACGTGATCGTCGTCGTCCGCTTCCAGGGCCCGCGCGCCAACGGCATGCCCGAGCTGCACAAGCTGACCCCGCCGCTGGGCGTCCTGCAGGATCGCGGCCACAAGGTCGCGCTCGTGACGGACGGGCGCATGTCGGGCGCTTCGGGCAAGGTGCCCGCCGCCATCCACGTCACCCCGGAAGCCTTCGCAGGCGGCCCGCTGGCGTACCTGCGCGATGGCGATATCGTGCGTCTCTCGGCAGAGGACGGCACGATCTCCACCACCGCCGACCTTTCGGGCCGCGAACCCGCGCCGACCCCGCCGCCCGCGATGGGCACCGGCCGCGAACTCTTCGCGATGTTCCGCATCAACGCGTCGAGCGCCGAACACGGCGGTTCGTCGATGCTGGAGGTTGCCGGGCTGTGACGACGGAAATCGTAGCCGTCGACATCGGCGGCACTCACGCCCGCTTCGCCATCGCCACTATCGGCGATGACGGCCGGATCACGCTTGGCGAACCCGCCACCCTGCACACCAAGGACCACGGCAGCTTCCAGCTGGCGTGGGAGGCGTTCCGCGCCATGAACGGCGGCACCCTGCCCGATGCCGTCGCCATGTCGGTGGCGGGCCCGGTCGGCAACGAGGTCATCAAGTTCACCAACAATCCCTGGATCCTGCGCCCCGCGAAGATCCAGGAGATGCTTGGCCCCACGCGCCAGACCATCATCAACGACTTCGCGGCCGTCGCCCACGCCGTCGCCTGCGCGGACGAGAGCGACTTCCTCTATCTGACCGGCCCGGACGAGGCACTGCCCGCATCGGGCACGCTCAGCATCCTCGGCCCCGGCACCGGCCTTGGCGTGGCGCACCTCTACCGCGATGGGAAGGGCAGCTACCACGTCCAGGCGACCGAAGGCGGCCACACCGACTACGCCCCGCTCGACCAGATCGAGGACGCCATCCTCGCCCGCCTGCGCAAGCGCCACACCCGCGTCTCGGTGGAGCGCGTCGTCTCCGGCCCGGCCATCGTCGATATCTACGCGACGCTGGCCGCGATGGAGCACAAGGCGATCCACGAACTGACCGACGTGCAGATCTGGACCGCCGCCGCGGAAGGCACGGACAGCCTTGCCGTCGCCGCCGTGGACCGTTTCTGCCTCGCGCTCGGCGCGGCGGCGGGCGACTGCGCGCTGGCGCAGGGCGCCAGCGGCGTCGTCATCGCCGGTGGCCTTGGCTACCGCATCCGCGAGACCATCAAGACCTCGGGCTTTGCCGAGCGGTTCCGCGCCAAAGGCCGCTTCGCCGGCCTGATGGCCACCCTGCCCGTCAAGCTCATCACTCATCCGCAGCCCGGCCTGTTCGGCGCAGCGGCCGCCTTCGCAAGGGAGCACCTCCAGTAATGACTACCGTATCCGAAGCCGTCGAAAAGGTCATGCGCCTCGCCCCGGTGATCCCGGTTTTGGTCATCGAGGACATCGAGCACGCCCTGCCGATCGCCGAGGCGCTCGTCGCCGGTGGCCTGCCCGCGCTGGAGGTGACGCTGCGCACCGAATGCGCGATCGAGGCGATCAAGATCATGAAGCAGGTCCCCGGCGCCGTCGTCGGCGCGGGTACGGTGCTGACGCCTGACGACCTCAAGCGTTCGATCGACGCGGGCGCCGAATTCATCGTCTCGCCCGGCCTGACGCCGAATCTGGCCGAAGCCGCCTACAAGTCGAAGATCCCCTTCCTTCCCGGCACCGCCAACGCCAGCGACGTGATGTTCGCGCTGGAATGCGGGTTCGATCGCCTGAAGTTCTTCCCGGCGATGGCAGCTGGCGGCCCGCCCGCGCTGAAGGCGATCTCCGCCCCGCTGATGGCCGCGAAGTTCTGCCCGACCGGCGGCGTCACTCCGCAGAACGCGCCCGAATGGCTGGCGCTGGACGCGGTGATCTGCGTCGGTGGCAGCTGGATGGTCCCCAAGGGCAAGCCGGACGTCGCCAAGATCGAGGCCGAAGCACGCCTCGCAGCGGGCCTCGCCCGCTGATGGCGGTCGGGTCGGGCCAGTTGGCGCTGGGCACCGTCGATGCTCTCGACGCCCGCCTCAAGGAGCTGCACAAGCTCACGGCGGTGACGCCGCTGTTCAACCCGGTGTTCCAGCTTGGGCTGGAACTGTCGCGGGCACTGGAAAACGGCGAGATGTCCCTCGACGACATCGAGGCGCTCGTTTCCGAAATGGACTGCGAGGGGCTGCGCGCCCGCGCTTCCCGGCTCGACCGCATTCTCGGCACCATGCCCATCGCGGAGAACGACAAGGCGCTCGACGCCCTTGCCGCCAAGACCGCCGATGACGACGACTTCACCGCCTTCGCCGTGCGTTGGCAGCGCCCGGCCGCGCACGTCGTCTTCACCGCGCACCCGACCTTTCTGCTGACCGCCGCGCAGACCGAAGCCGTCACCACGTCCGCCTCCAACGGCGATTTCAGCGTGGCCTCGGTCTGCGTCGCCTCGCCTGCGCGCGACACGATCACGCTCGATTCCGAGCATGAAGCCGCCATGACGGCGATGGCGCGCGGCCAGAAGGCGCGTGATCGCATCAACGCCCGCCTGTTCGACCTTGCCGCCGCCCGCTGGCCGAAGCGCTGGAAGGGCCTGAACCCGATGCCGGTGCGCTTCGCCCACTGGGTCGGCTACGACATGGACGGCCGCACCGACATCTCGTGGTCCACCTCGATCCGCTACCGGCTGGAGGAAAAGGCCCAGCGTCTGGCCGGTTACGCCGAGGCGCTGGAGCAGGCCGCACCGGAAATCGCGGCGCAGCTCTCCCGCGCCCACGCCCACACCGCAGAGGCCGTGGCCGCGTTCAGGCAGGATCTCACCGATCCCGAGGCGCTGTCCGCCGCCGCCAACGGCCTCACCGCCGAGCACGCCGACAAGATCGTCAGCCTCGAAACCATCATCACCCGGCTTGAGGACGAGGCCCGCCACGCCGATCAGGAGCAGGCCCGCGCCCTCCTCGTCACCGCCGCCGCGATGCGCGCCGACGGCCTCGGCATGGGCGGCATCCACTTCCGCGTGAACGCCTCGCAGCTGCAGAACGCGATCCGCCGCCGCATCGATCCGGACGGCAAGCTCAGCCTTGCCAGTCAGGCCGCGCTGGTGCGCATGCGCGAGCTGCTGGCCGAAGTGAAGCCGCTCAAGTCCAACTTCGCCGCGCTCGCGATCGAGAACAGCACCGCCGTGCGCCAGTTCCTCGCGATGGCGCAGATCCTCGGCCACATCGACGCCGACGCGCCGATCCGCATGCTGGTCGCCGAGTGCGAGGAGCCGACCACCGTGCTTGCCGCGCTCTATTTCGCGCGCATGTTCGGGATCGACGAGAAGGTCGACGTCTCCCCGCTGTTCGAGACCGAAACCGCGCTGGAACACGGCGGCCGCTTCCTCGACGCGGTGCTGGCCGAGCCCGCCTACCGCGACTACGCAAGGCGGCGTGGCCGCGTCTCAATCCAGACCGGCTTCTCCGACGCAGGCCGCTTCGTCGGTCAGGTGCCTGCCGCGCTAGCCATCGAACGCCTGCAGGGCCGACTGTCGGAAGCCATGGCCGCCAACGGCTTGTCAGACGTCTGCGCGCTGATCTTCAACACCGGCGGCGAATCGATGGGTCGCGGCTGCCACCCCTCCAGCATCGACGACCGGTTCGACTGGCAGATGTCGCCCTGGGCCCGCCGCCGCTTCCTGCGTGCAGGGATCAGGCTGGAGCCCGAAGTCAGCTTCCAAGGCGGCGACGGCTACCTCTGGTTCGGCTCGGACGAACTGGCGCTGGCCACCCTCACCCGCATGGCCGAGCGCCCGCTGTGGGATGCCGACGTCAACGTGCCGACGGACCTGTTCTATCGCCGCACCGACCTCAGCCTCGACTTCTACCGCGCAATCCGCTCGGTCCAGCATGAGCATCTGGAAAGCTCGACCTACAGCCGCGCGATCACCGCGTTCGGCCTCGGCCTGCTGAACGATACTGGCAGCCGCAAGTCGCGCCGCCAGTCTGACCTTGCCTCCGACCGCTCGATGAACCTGCGCCAGATTCGCGCGATCCCGCATAACGCGATCCTGCAGCAGCTGGGTTACCCGGTGAACGTGATCGCCGGCATCGGCACGGCGGCGGACGGAAACCGCGAGGAAATCGCCGGGCTCCTGCGCGAATCCGCACGCGGCCGCCAGATCGTGCGCCTTGCCCGCGCCGCCAATGCGCTGGCCTCGATCAAGACCGTCTCGGCTTATGGCGAGCTGTTCAACTCGGCCTACTGGGCCAGCCGCCCCTATCGCGGTGGTGAGGAGAACATCGCCGACGCCTGCCTCAAGCTGGCCGAGTACCTGACCAAGGACGACCGTGCCGGGGTCTACCGCCGCCTTGCCTCGCGCCTGCGTGTCGATGCGCTGAAGCTGCACCGCCTGCTCGATCTCGTCCCGGACGAGGCCCCGCAGGCCGACCGCGAGCATACGCGCCGTTCGCTCGGCGTGCTCCATGCGCTGCGCATCGCGCTGTTCCAGCACATGTTCCTGCGCTCGGTGATGACCCCGCAGTTCAGCCGCGCCAACGACATCAGCCGCGACGACGTGCTGGAGATGTTCTTCACCCTGCGCGTCGAGGACGGCCTGGCCCAGCTGCGCCGCGCCTTCCCGGTGCATTTCCCCTCGATCAGCGACTTCGCGGTGGACGCCCCCAGCGACTACCCGGATTCCAGCGCGACGGGCTATGCGCAGATCCACAAGGACTTCATCGACCCGATCGCGCGGTCCTATGCGTTGTCGTTGCGGATCACCACCGCGCTGGCGAACGAGTTCGGCGCGCACGGGTGATGGGGATTTGAGGGCGTGGTTCCCGAGCCGGAACCACGCCCTCCCACACCTGTAACGCCCCCGTCACCCTGAACTCGTTTCAGGGTCCATCGAGCAATTGGTGCCGGAGCGTCGCTGCTTACGCCGCGCTGTCGGTTTGCTGATCCAGCTACCGCGCTATCGGCGAAATGGACCCTGAAACGAGTTCAGGGTAACGGGAAATGGGTGAAAGATCGCGGGTCCGGGCTAGCCCCGCGTCCTCACGGCTTTCAGTTCCGCCATCAGAACCGCGACCATCTCGGCTGCGGGCATTGTCCGCGCCAGCGGTGCGCCCTGACCGGCCCACTGCGCTCCGAACCCGTACTCGCCCTTCGCCTTGGCCGCAGCATTCAGTGCTTTCCCGGCGTGATAGGTGATCGGATAGTCCGGCACCTGCCGCCCGCCCACCTCTGCTGCGAGCGCCGTAAACCGGTTCGCCAGCGCCCGCGCGGGGCGCCCCGACACCAGCGGCGTCAGTGTCGTGTGCCACGCACCCGGCCCCTTGAGCGCTGCACGATAGCCCTCGTCCGCCGCCGATTCCGGGCAATCGATGAAGGCGGTCCCGAGTTGCGCCGCCACCGCGCCGAGATCGAGCGCGGCGGCGATCCCGGCGCCGTCCATGATGCCGCCCGCGGCAATCACCGGTAGTCCGGCTTCGCGCACCAGCAGCCGCGTCAGCGCCATAGTGCCGAGCCCGGGATCGGGCGCTCCGGGATCGAACATACCGCGATGACCGCCCGCCTCGATTCCTTGCGCGACCACGGCGTCAATCCCGGCTGCCGCGATGGCGCGCGCCTCATCGATATTCGTCGCCGTCGCCAGCATCACGATGCCCCGCTCGCGCAACGCGGCGATGGCATCGGCAGCGGGCAGGCCGAAATGAAAGCTCACCACCGGCGGCCGGGTCTCCAGCAACATCGCCAGCATCGCAGGATCGTCCGCGAAGCTCGTATAAGGCGATTGCAGAGCTTGTGGCGGCTCGGCCCCCAACTCGGCGAAAAGCGGGCGCAGCCAGTCCAGCCACGCCGCCTCGCATGCGGCGTCGGCAACTGGCGTGCGATGGACGAACAGATTCACGTTGAAGGGGCGATCCGTACGCTCGCACAGTTCCCCGATCATGGCCCGCGCGCCGCCCGCATCCGTCGCGCCGACGCCGATCGAGCCGAGCGCCCCGGCGTTCGAGACTTCCGCCGCCAGCAGCGGAGTGCTGGTCCCAGCCATCGGTGCCTGAATGAGGGGCAGGCTCACGCCGAGCCTTTCGAGAAACACCATAACCCGCTCCATCCATTGACCTGATGGCCTTCTAAGCGCCTACCGTGAAAACACAAAGATGCTGCCTCGCAGGCTTCTTTCGCAGGGGCATGGACTTCCGCAAATGGCTTTCCTATGTTTCCCGTACACGCAATAAATGAACAACGGGGGATCGATGATTCCTGTATCTTCGGACTTTGGAACGCTCGCTCGCCTGCTCGGGCCGATTGTCGGTGAGGCCAAGGCGCAAGACGCTCTGGAGACGCTTCGGATCGCACCGGAACTGGCCGGATCGGCCGAGCGCGCCAGCCGCGCGCAAGTGGCCATGGCGCTCAACGCCGTGCTTTTCCTCGACCTTTTGGAGCGAGTGCCGACCGCCGCGCGCTATATCGAGCGGATGCGCGCCGCCGGTGAACCGATCGTCTTCGACCACGGCGCCCTGCGCACGATCGACGGTGCGACCGGCGCGCTCCCCTCGGGACATGAGGCATTCGGCCGTTTCCTCGCTCCGCTGGGTTATGAAGTGCGCGGGCTCTACCCCCTGCCCGCGCTGACGATGACCGGGCGCGCCTATGTGCAGGTCGACCTGCCCGCCTCCGTGCCGCAGTTCTTCGTCTCCGAACTGCACATCGACCAGCTTCCCGACACCGCACAGGCCGCCGCGGCCGCCATATTCGGCGCTTCCGTCGATCCCTTGGGGGAGGCCGAGTGGGCCGCACTCGATGTGCTCGCGCGCGATGGGGACTGTTCGATCGAGGACGGGGTGACCATTCTGCGCGGGGCCTTGCGTGCCTTCGACCGGCAGCACGCTGCCCCGACGCTGGCGGATTACGAAGCGCTGCTGGAGCATAGCAAGGAAGGTGCCTGGATCGCCACCGAGGGCAATGCTTTCAACCATGCGACCACCCGCGTCCCCGACGTCGAGGCTCATTCCGAGTCTTTGAAATCAGAGGGTTATCCGCTGAAACCGGCCGTCGAGATTTCCCGCAATGGCCGCGTGCGGCAGACCGCCATCCTGGCCGACAAAGTCGCCCGGCCCTTCCGCCTGCCCGACGGCAGCGAGGTCATCCGCGAAGTTCCGGGGTCGTTCTACGAGTTCATTTCGCGCGACATCGACCCGGAAACCGGCCTGCTCGACCTCACGTTCGACAGTGGCAATGCGACCGGAATCTTCGCGGTGACGAGGCAGCAGGCATGACCACCCTCAAATCCTTCGATCCGGTTGACGGCACGCTTGTCTGGGAAGGCGAAGTTGCCGATTCCGAAGTGGTTTCGGCCGCGCTTCTTCGCGCGCGCAAGGCATTTGCTCACTGGGGCTCACTCCCTGTGGAAACCCGCACAAAGGCGGCAGAACGCTACAGAAGCGCGCTTGAAGTCCGCAAGGACGCGCTCGCCGAGACCATCGCGCGCGAAACCGGCAAACCGCTCTGGGAAACCCGCACCGAAGTCGCCTCGATGATCGGCAAGGTCGGTATCTCGATCGCGGCGCAGGCTGAGCGCGCGGGCGAGAAGCGCACCGACATGCCGTTCGGGCAGGCCGTGCTGCGTCACCGTCCCCACGGCGTGATGGCGGTGCTCGGTCCGTTCAACTTTCCCGGCCACCTGCCCAATGGCCACATCGTGCCAGCCCTGCTCGCGGGCAACACGGTGGTCTTCAAGCCCTCCGAGATGACGCCCGCCACCGGCGCGCTGATGGCCGAGTGCTGGGCCGAGGCCCTTGCCGATCACCCCCACGTCTTCCAGTGCATCCAGGGCGGGCGCGAAACCGGCGAGGCGCTGGTCGCGGGCGCGATCGACGGGCTGCTCTTCACCGGCTCGGCGGGCGCGGGCGCGCATTTCCGCCGCGTCTTCGCCGACCGGCCCGACGTGATCCTCGCCCTCGAACTGGGCGGCAACAATCCCTTGGTGGCCTGGGACGGCGACGTCGACGAGGCCGCGTCGGTCGTCGTGCAATCGGCCTTCATCACCACCGGCCAGCGCTGCTCCTGCGCACGGCGGCTGATCGTGCCCGACACCGCCTTCGGCTCCGCGCTGGTGGAGGCCGTCGCGGCCCTCGCCGACCGCATCGTCATCGGTGCCTGGAACGAGACGCCCGAGCCGTGGATTGGCCCGCTGATCTCCGATGCTGCTGCCGCCGCCGCGAAGGCCCGCTTCGACGGCCTCGTGACACGCGGCGCGCAGGTCATCCGCCCCTTCACCGGGGTCGAGGGCCGCTCCGCCGCCTTCGTCACCCCCGCCATGCTCGACGTGACCGGCGTGTTCGTGCCGGACGAGGAAATCTTCGCCCCCGTCCTGCAGGTCAGCCGCGTGCCGGACTTCGACGCCGCGATGGAAGCCGCGAACAACACCCGCTTCGGTCTCTCCGCCGGGCTCGTAAGCGCCGACGACGCACTGTGGGAGCGCTTCCTCGTCGAATGCCGCGCGGGCGTGGTCAACCGCAACCGCCCGACCACCGGCGCGGCGGGCTCGATGCCCTTCGGCGGGCTTGGCGAGAGCGGCAACCACCGGCCGAGCGCCTACTATGCCGCCGATTACTGCGCCTACCCAGTCGCCAGCTTCGAGGCGGCGGACGCCTCGGGCAACGCAGGCGCCCTGAACGGCAAGCTCAGGCCATGAGCGCGCTGTCGGGCGAGGAACTGGACCTGCTCGAAGCGATCGAGCACGCGCCGATCCTCGACCGGACGCTGGACTGGGCCGCGATCAACAGCGGCACGGGCAATCTGGACGGCCTTGCGGCGATGGCCGACCGGCTGGCCCACGCCTTCGCCGCGCTGCCGGGCGAGGTCCGCCTCGTCGATCCCGCGCCGGTCGAGAAAGTCGACGGCAAGGGCCAGTTGCGCGAGGTCGGCCACGGTCGCCACCTCGTCCTGTCGGTCCGCCCCGAGGCCGACCACCGGGTGATCCTGACCGGACACATGGACACCGTCTACGCCCGCGAGCACCCGTTCCAGAGCTGCACCTGGCTCGACGCGGACACCCTGAACGGCCCCGGCACCGCCGACATGAAGGGCGGCCTGTCGCTGATGCTCGCCGGACTTCTCGCCTTCGAGCAGGGTACGCCGATGATGGGCTACGACGTGCTCATCAACAGCGACGAGGAGACCGGCTCGCTGTCCTCCGCCGCGCTGATCGCACAATTGGCGCAAGTCAAGCTGGCCGCGCTGACCTATGAGCCCGGCCTTCCCGACGGCTCGATGGCCCGCGCGCGGCCGGGTTCGGGCAATTACGCCGCCGTCGTCACCGGGCTTTCCGCCCATGCCGGGCGCAATCCGCAGGACGGGCGCAATGCCGTGCTCGCCGCCGGCGACCTCGGGCTGCGGCTTGCGGCGGGCATTCGTGACGGCCTCACCATCAACCCTGCCCGGATCGAGGGCGGCGCGCCCAACAACACTGTGCCCGACCTCGCGATCCTGCATTTCAACTTGCGCCCCCGCTCGCCGGAACTGGCGGAAGTCGCCCGCGCGCTGGTGGAGGCCGCCGTTGCCGAGGTCAGCGCCGCGCACGACGTCCATATCCACCTCCACGGCCACGTCTCGCGCCCGCCCAAGCCGATCACGCCGAAGACCGAGGCGCTGTTTGGCCTCGTCAGCAAGGCCGCCGCCGATCTCGGCCAACCCATGCGCTGGCAGGACACCGGCGGGGTGTGCGACGGCAACAACATCGCCGCCTGCGGCGTTCCCGTGCTCGACACCATGGGGGTGCTGGGCGGCTCGATCCATTCACCGCAGGAGTTCATGATCGCCAGTTCGCTAGACGCCCGCGCCCGCCTTACGGCCCTCGTCCTGCACCGTCTCGACCGGGGAGCACTGCACGCATGACCTTCCTGCTGCGCACTGCGCGCGAGGGCGATCTCGAGGCGCTCTACCGCATGGCCAAGGGCACAGGCGGCGGCTTCACCAACCTGCCGCCCGACAAGCCGACGCTGAAAGGCAAGCTGGAACGCGCCGCCAAATGCTTCGCCCGCGACGACGGCGAAATCGCCAACGACCTGTTCGCCTTCATCCTCGAAGACACCGAAACCGGGAAGGTGCGCGGCACTTGTCAGGCGTTCTCGCAAGTCGGCACCGAACTGCCGTTCTACTCCTACCGCATCGGCCGCATCACCCAGCATTCCAAGGAACTCGACCGCACCTTCCGCGCCGAGATGCTGACCCTGTCCACCGACCTCGACGGGGCGAGCGAAGTGGGCGGGCTCTATCTCGACGCTACCGAGCGTTCGGCGGGTGTCGGCAAGCTGCTGGCCCGCAGCCGCTACCTGTTCATCGCCATGCACCGCGAGCGTTTCGGCGAGACGACGCTGGCCGAATTGCGCGGCGCCATCGACGATGCGGGCAACTCGCCGTTCTGGGACGGTCTTGCCGGCCGCTTCTTCGACATGAGCTTCCGCGACGCCGACGAGTTCAACGCCAAGCACGGCAACCAGTTCATCGCCGACCTGATGCCCAAGCACCCGATCTACACCGCGCTGCTCTCCGAAGGCGCACGGCAGGTGATGGGCCAGCCGCACTATTCCGGCCGCCCGGCCATGCGGATGCTGGAAAGCGAGGGCTTCGCCTTCCAGAACTACATCGACATCTTCGACGGCGGCCCGACGATGATCGCGAAGACCGATGGCATCCGCACGGTGAAACAGGCGAAGACGGTGACGGTATCGGCGGTGGTCCCGGTGCGGGAGGACGAACCGACGCACCTGATCGCGACCGGGCGGCTGGCGGAATTCCGTGCCTGCCTCGGCTGCGTGAGCGAGGATGGCGCGCTGGACGAGGCGGCGGCGGCGCTGCTTGGCCTCGGCGTGGGCGATGCGGTGACGGTCGCTCCGGCGTGAACGCCTAACCCACCCCGCTGCGGCTAGGCAGCAAGCTGCCAAGTCTCGCGCGCTAGTCGCAGCGGGGTGGGCCTTGCGCAATAACCCCATCCAGCTAGGCTCAATCCCATGCGCACAGAGATCAACTTCGACGGCATCGTCGGCCCCAGCCACAACTATGCAGGCCTAAGCCTGGGCAACCTCGCCTCGACGAAGAACTTCGGCAAGGTGTCCGCCCCGCGCGCCGCCGCGCTGCAGGGGCTGGCGAAGATGCGCGCCAATCTCGAGCGCGGGCTGGCGCAGGGCTTCTTCCTCCCCCAGCGCCGCCCCGACGAGGTGTGGCTGCACCAGCTCGGCACCACGGTCGAGGCCGCAGACGCGGTCCTGCGCGCCAACTCCCTGTCGGCCTCCTCGATGTGGGCGGCGAACGCGGCGACGGTCTCGCCCGCGGCAGACACGGCGGACGGACGCTGCCACCTCACCGTCGCCAACCTCGTGACGATGCCTCACCGCAGCCACGAATGGCGCGAAACGCTGGCGCAACTTCAGATCGCCTTCGCAAACGAGGCGCACTTCGCCGTCCACGCGCCGATCCCTGCGCCCTTCGGCGACGAGGGCGCGGCCAACCACATGCGGCTGTGCGCGGGCCACGACACGCCGGGCATCGAAGTCTTCGTCTATGGCGTGACCCCAAGTACCGGGGCCGCCCCCTACCCCGCCCGCCAGCATCGCGAGGCAAGCGAAGCCGTCGCGCGCATTCACGGCCTCTCGCCGACGCGCACTGTCTTCGCCCGCCAGTCGGACGAGGCGATCGCGGCGGGCGCGTTCCACAACGATGTCGTCGCCGTGGCCAACGAGCGGGTGCTGTTCACCCACGAACTCGCTTTCGCTGACCGCGATGCGCTCTATGCGGAGCTGCGTGCGAAGCTGCCGGAGATCGAGATCGTCGAAGTCCCCGCCGCCGAGGTCAGCCTTGCGGACGCGATCACCTCCTACCTGTTCAACGCCCAGCTGGTGACGCTGCCCTCGGGAGAGGCCGCGCTGGTGCTCCCCGGCGAGGCGCGCGAGACGCCCTCGGTCTGGCGCTGGCTGGAAGCGCACGTCGCCGGGAACGGCCCGATCCGCCACCTCTTCGTGCACGACCTGCGCGAAAGCATGGCGAACGGCGGCGGCCCCGCCTGCCTGCGCCTGCGGGTGGTGGCGGACCCGGCGACGGTAGACCCGCGCTTCATCGCGACGCCGGAAAAGCTGGACCGGATCGAGGCACTGGTCGCAAGGCTGTGGCCCGAGCACATCGCGGTGGGGGACCTCGCCAGCCCGGCGCTGTGGGCCGCCTGCGTGGAAGCACGCTCGGCCCTGTGCGTGGAACTGGGGCTGGAGGAACTCGCGGGGTAAGGTTCAGGCCTAGCCGGACGGGGTGGCCTCACTTGCACAAACCCTCCGCCAAGTTCCGTTTTTTGCAATAGCCCCGCCGCACCGCGCCTACATATTGAGACTATGCCCAAGTCCTTCCCCGATCCCATCCGCGCCGCCATCTTCGACATGGACGGCACCCTCATCGCCACCGAGGCCGCGCACCATCGCAGCTATGCGCTGACGTCCCAGGCGATCGGCTGGCCGCTGGGGGAGGAGATTCTCGATACGATGGTGGGCGTCAGCCGCGATCTCAACGAGGTCATGCTCGCCCAGCGCCTGGGCCCCGAGTTCCCGCTGGCGCGCTTCTATGAAGAGGCGGACGCGCTGTTCATGGCCATGCTGGACGAAGGCGTCGACCTGCGCCCCGGCGCGGTGCCGATCCTCGAACATTTCCTCGCGGCGGGCATCCCGCTGGCGCTCTGCACATCGACGGCGGGCGAACTGGTGCCGCCGCGACTGGAGAAGGCGGGCCTGCTCGGCTACTTCGACGTCATCGTCACCCGCAGCGACGTGTCGCAGGCCAAGCCGCACCCCGAACCCTACCTGCTGGCCGCCGAGCGCCTCGGCGTCGATCCGGCGCACTGCGTTGCCATCGAGGACAGCTACGCGGGCGTGCTGTCCGCCACCTCGGCGGGCATCGCCACGGTCATGGTTCCCGATCTGCTGCCCGCGACCGAGGCTATGACGGCTGCCGGAGCGACCGTTCTGCCCAGCCTCGACGCCCTGCGCGAATTGCTCATGGCGCCGGTCGAGGGCTGATTGTCGTCCCGCTCGCTTCGGGCTGATGGTCCGGGTGCGCCGCCAGGAATTCCGGCAGGTCCAGACACGCCGCCTCGATCCGCGTGAGGCGCGGATAGCCCGAGAGGTCGAACGCGAAGCGCCGCGCATTGTAGAGCTGCGGCAAGGCGACGCACTCGAAGTAGCCCGGCGCGCCGAACAGGAAATCGCCCGAGCCGCGCTGCGCCAGCCGCGCCTCCACGCCGGTCAGGGTCTTCTCCAGCCAGTGCCAGTACCACAAGTCCACGTCCGCCTGAGCATGGCCGAGGTCGTGCTTTAGGTACTGCAGCACCGGCAGGTTGAGCGGTGCGTGCAGTTCGGTGGCTATAGCCGAGGCCAGTTCGCGCGCCGCGAAACGCTCCTCGATGCCCTCCGGCAAGAGCGGGCGTTCGGGATAGCGCTCGTCCAGCCATTCGAGGATCGCCATCGACTGCGCCCGCACCGCACCGTCCGCCTCCAGCACCGGCACGCCCGCGAAAGGGTTCAGCGCCCGATAACCCTCACCCCGCTGCTCTCCCGCCAGCAGGTTCACCGGCACGTTCTCATGATCGAGCCGCTTGAGGTTCAGCGCAAGGCGGACCCGGTAGCTCGTCGAACTGCGCCAGTAGCCGTGGAGCCGCAGCATGGCACTCAGCTTTCCGCCGCGATCTTCTCGTGCAGCCACGCCGCATGGCGCGGCGCCTTGCGAGTGCGCGCCCATTCGTCGAGCATGTCGTCGGCGACGGCGCGCAGGGACGCCATCTGGTCCACGGTGCCGAACTGCCAGGCGAGTTCGAGGCGATGGCCGTTGGGATCGAAGAAGTAGATCGACTTGAACACGCCATGGTGGGTCGGGCCGATCACCTCCAGCCCGGCGGCCTCGGCGCGGGCCTTGGCGGAAACGAGGTCGCCCTCGCTCTCCACCTTGAAGGCGATGTGCTGGACCCATGCGGGGGTGGCCTCGTCGCGGCCCATGTCGGGCGCATTGGGCAGTTCGAAGAAGGCCAGCACATTGCCGCCGCCGCAGTCGAGGAAGACGTGCATGTAGGGATCGGGCGCGCCGGTGGAGGGCACCGTGTCCTCGGCGATCGCCAGCATGAAATCCATGCCGAGTACGTCGCGGTAGAAGTCCACGGTCTGCTTGGCGTCCTTGCAGCGGTAAGCCACGTGATGGATGCCGCCGAGGGTGGGTGCGGTATTGGTCATAGGTTCTCTCCCGATCTTTCCCCCTTGCCCCGTCATTGCGAGCGTAGCGAAGCAATGACGAGAGGGGGTGGGTCATGTCACTCCGCCGGCTCGCTAACCTTGAGCACACCGCGCCGGATCTGATCACGTTCCATGCTCTCGAACAGCGCCTTGAAGTTGCCATTGCCGAAACCGTCGTCGCCGCGCCGCTCGATGAACTCGAAGAACACCGGCCCGACGCGCGCTTCGGCGAATATCTGCAGGAGGAGGCGGGGCTGGCCGCCTTCGACCGTACCGTCGAGCAGGATGCCGCGCATCTTCAGCGCCTCGACTGGCTGGCCGTGGCCGGGCAGGCGCTCCTCCAGCATCTCGTAGTACGTCTCGGGCGGCGCGGTCATGAACGGCACGCCGAGCGCCTTGAGCTTGTCCCACGCGCCGAGAAGATCGTCGCAGATCAGCGCGATGTGCTGGATGCCCTCGCCGTTGAAGGCGCGCAGGAATTCGTCGATCTGGCCCTTCCCGCCTTCGGCTTCCTCGTTGAGCGGGATACGGATCTTGCCGTCGGGCGCGGTCAGCGCGCGGCTGGTCAGGCCGGTGTATTCGCCCTTGATGTCGAAGTAGCGGATCTCGCGGAAATTGAAGAGCTTCTCGTAGTAATCCGCCCAGTAGGCCATGCGCCCGCCGTAGACGTTGTGCGTGAGGTGATCGATCTCCGCGAAGCCCGCGCCCGCCGGGTGGCGATCGACGCCGGGCAGGTAATCGAAGTCGATGTCGTAGATCGACAGCGCGCCGTCCCCGCCGCGCTCGTAGCGGTCGATCAGGTAGATGATCGAATTGCCGATGCCGCGAATGCCCGGCAGGTGCAGTTCCATCGGCCCGGTCGCCACCTGCACCGGCTCGGCCGAGCGTGCCAGCAATTCTGCATAGGCGGCGCGCGCATCGCGCACGCGAAAGCCCATGCCGCAGGCGGACGGGCCATGCTCGCGGCTGAAGAACCACGCGGGGCTGCCGGGTTCGTAATTGGTGATGAAGTTAATCGAGCCCTGCCGCCACAGTTCCACATCCTTGGAGCGGTGGCGCGCGATCCGGGTGAAGCCCATGGCCTCGAACACCGGCTCCAGCACGCCCTTGTCCGGCGCGGAGAATTCCACGAACTCGAACCCGTCGAGACCGATGGGATTGTCGAAAAGGTCGGTCATGCGAGTGCTCCTATCGGGGTTTCTTCCGGCAACGCTTCGCCTGCCGGTAACGGCGGGGGGGGGGGGGGGGGGGG
>NZ_ALVC01000039.1:0-9424 GCF_000293195.2 Sphingomonas sp. LH128 | reverse complement strand
CTCCCCCGCCGAAACATCCTCGTCGTCGGCGGTACAAGCTCGGGCAAGACGACACTTGCCAATGCCCTGCTGGCCGAACTGACCGCGATCGATGAACGGGTGATCCTCATCGAGGACACCCGCGAACTGCAAAGCCCGGTGCCGGACACTGTGGCCCTGCGGACCCGGCCGGGCTTCGTCACTATCGCCGATCTCGTTCGCTCAACGCTGCGGCTGCGGCCGGACCGTGTCATCGTCGGCGAGGTTCGCGGTCCCGAGGCACTCGAGATGCTAAAGGCTTGGAACACCGGGCACCCGGGAGGGATCGCAACGATCCACGCAAACGGTGCCGCAGCGGCGCTGCATCGCATCGAAAGCCTCGTTCAGGAAGCCGTCGTCACGGTTCCGCGCCGCCTCATCGCCGACGCCATCGATCTCATCGTGTTCATCTCCGGGCGCGGGCTCGCGCGCCGGGTTTCCACGATCGCCCGTCTCGACGGTCTTGATCCCAAGAGCGGTGACTATCGCCTGAGCAACCTTCTTCCACCCTCCAGCACACAGGAGACCTACACATGAGCAGGATCCATCTCAGCCCGCTACGGACCCGAGCCATGGCTACCTCGAGCCTTGCTGCATTTGTTGCCGCGAACGCGCTGTCGCTGGCATTCGCGGGGCAAGCGTTTGCATCGGGTTCGGGAATGCCCTGGGAACAACCGCTTGAGCAGGTGCTTGAATCGGTGCAGGGCCCGGTCGCCAAGATTGTTGCGGTAATCATCATTATCGTGACCGGCCTTACGCTTGCATTTGGTGAGACGGCTGGCGGTTTTCGGCGCCTGATCCAGATTGTGTTCGGCCTGTCGATCGCGTTCGCAGCGTCAAGCTTCTTCCTGTCCTTTTTCAGCTTCGGCGGCGGAGCGCTGGTCGCATGAGCGGCGAAGGGCGGCACGGCGGTCCCATCGAGGGTTTCGAGGTGCCGATCCATACGAGCCTGGGCGCGCCGCTCCTCCTTGGCGGTGCGCCGCGTGGAATCGCGATCGTCAATGGCACGCTGGCGGCGGCGATCGGGCTCGGTCTGCAGCAATGGCTGGCCGGGATCGTGATCTGGGCGGCGGGGCACAGCCTCGCCGTCCTCGCGGCGAAACGCGATCCCGATTTCGCCCCCGTCGTGTTGCGCCATTTGCGCCAGAAGGGGTATTTCGCATGTTGAACCTCTCCGAATATCGCGCGCAGGCGAACCGGCTCGCCGACCATCTGCCCTGGGCTGCGCTGGTCGCTCCGGGCGTCGTGCTCAGCAAGGATGGCAGCTTTCTGCGGGTCCTTGGCTATCGCGGACCGGATCTGGAATCGGCGACCGAAGCCGAGCTGGTGTCTGTGTCGGCCCGGGTCAACAACGTACTGCGCCGCTTCGGCTCGGGATGGGCGTTGTTTTTTGAGGCGGAGCGGCGCGAAGCCGCGCATTATCCGCAGGACAGATTTCCAGATCCCGCAAGCTGGATGGTGGAGCAGGAGCGCCGCGCGGCATTTCTGGCTGAAGGGGGCCATTATGAAAGCGCCTATTATCTTGGGCTCACCTGGCTCCCTGCGGCGGACCGCCAGGATGCCGCTGGGCGCCGGCTTGTCGAACGCGGCGATGCGGTAAGGGGCAGGGACTGGCGCGCTGAATTGGCCGGATTCATCGCCGAGACCGACCGCGCCTTCGATCTCTTCAGCGGGATCCTGCCACATGCGGAAGTCCTGGGCAGCGATGCGTTGCTCACATACTTGCACAATACGATTTCCGAACGGCGACAGGACGTGGCCGTTCCCGAGACCCCGATGTATCTCGACGGACTGCTCGTCGATACCCCGCTCGTGGGCGGGCTGGAGCCGCAGCTGGGCGATCTGCACTTGCGTACGATCTCGGTATTGGGTTTCCCCAACGTCAGCCGCCCGGCGCTGCTCGATGCGCTCAATCACCAGGCATTCGGATACCGCTGGGTCACCCGCTTCATCGCCCTCGACAAGGCCGAGGCGAACCGGCAGCTTACTTCGCTGCGCAGGCAATGGTTCAACAAGCGCAAGTCCCTGAGCGCCATGCTGCGCGAGGTGCTTTACAACAGTCCGGCGCAGCTGCTCGACAGCGACGCCGATAACAAGGTCGCGGATGCCGATCTCGCCCTTCAGGCGCTTGGCGGCGACCATGTCGCCTTTGGATATCTGACGACGACGGTGACCCTCGCGGATGCCAGCCGTGACGGCGTGGAAGCCAAGGTGCGCAGTGTCGAGAAGATCCTCGGGGGGCTGGGCTTCACGACGATTCGTGAACGCGTCAACGGCGTCGAGGCATGGCTTTCGTCGCTGCCCGGGCATGTCTATGCCAATGTGCGCCAGCCCCTCGTTCATACGCTCAACCTCGCCCATCTCATGCCGCTCTCTGCGGTGTGGGCGGGACCCGAACGCAACGAGCACCTCGGCGGCTCGCCCCTGCTTCATGTGCGCACGTCCGGCTCGACGCCGTTTCGGCTCTCCACCCACGTGGGCGATGTCGGACACATGTTCATCGCCGGTCCGACCGGCGCGGGAAAGTCCGTGCTGCTTGCGTTGATGATCCTGCAGTTTCGCCGGTATCCCCGGGCGCAGGTCTACATCTTCGACAAGGGCTTATCCGCCCGGGCGGCCGTGCTTGCCTGCGGCGGGGCGCATCACGCGCTGGGTCTTGGCGCGGGCGAGGGCATGGGTGACGATATCGGCAACGCCGCGTCAGGTGCGCGGGCTGGTCTCGCTTTCCAGCCCCTGCGCGCAATCGACGGTCCGGCGCAGCGCGCCTGGGCGGCCGAGTGGATCGCAGCTTTGCTGGTCCAGGAGAACCTGACCGTCACGCCGGGCGTCAAGGATCAGGTGTGGTCGGCATTGACCAGCCTGGCAAGCGCGCCCGCTGACGAGCGCACGATGACCGGCTTCACGCTGCTCTTGCAATCCAGCGACTTGCGTGCCGCGCTGAGCCCCTACACAATCGAGGGACCTTACGGCGCGCTGCTCGATGCGGTCGAAAGCGACATGCGTTTCCTCGACATCCAGTGTTTCGAGACCGAGGCGCTGATGGCGAGCAAGGGCGTGGTCGCCCCGGTGCTCAGCTACCTGTTCCACCGCCTCGAAGCGCGCTTCGACGGCCGTCCCACCCTGCTGGTGCTCGATGAGGCCTGGATCTTCCTTGACCATCCGCTGTTTGCAGCTCGCATCCGCGAGTGGCTCAAAGTCCTGAGAAAGCGCAATGTGTCCGTCGTTTTCGCGACGCAGAGCCTTTCCGACATCGCTGCCTCCCCGATCGCCCCGGCCATCTTGGAAAGCTGCCCGCAACGTATCCTGCTTCCCAATGACCGCGCTGTCGAACCGCTAAGCCGGCAGACTTACGAGCGTTTCGGCCTCAGCGCCCGGCAGATCCAACTCGTCGCGCGGGCCAGTCCCAAGCGCGAGTACTATCTGCAGTCCGCTCGCGGCAATCGGCTGTTCGAGCTTGGACTGGGAGACGTAGCCCTGGCGCTTTGCGGATCTTCCGACCCGGCAAGCCAGGCCCGCATCGATGCGCAGCTCGAGGAGCATGGAAGAGATCGCTTCCTGACCCGCTTCCTCGAAGGCGCAGGGCTTACCTGGGCAGCCGAGCTGTCCGACACCATTGCCCCCTACCTACCTGCAACCCGGGAGACGACCGATGAAAGTTAAGTCACGCACAGCATCCATTGGCGCCGCAGCTGCGCTTGGCGTTACGGTGGTGGCCGCCTTTGGGGTAGCCGGCCTGTTCTCGAGCAAGCCAGCACACGCGCTGGTCGTTTATGATCCGTCAAACTATGCGCAGAATGTTCTGACTGCGGCGCGCACGCTCCAGCAAGTCAACAATCAGATCAAGGCGCTGCAAAACCAGGCGCAAAGCCTGATCAATGAAGGCAAGAACCTCTCGACCATCAGCTTTCCCGAGCTGGAGGAACTTACCGGCACGCTGCAGCAGATCGACAGGCTCATGGGGCAGGCGGGGCGCGTCCAGTTTCGGATCGCAGACGTCGACAAGCAATTCGGCGACCTTTATCCGGACGCCTTCCGGCAGTCGCTGAAGCAGGACGCACAGGTCGCGGCGGCCCGCGCGCGGCTCGATACCGAGCTCGCCGCCTATCGCCAGACGGCAAGCGTCCAGGCACAGATTGCCGAGAACGTCGAGACCGACAGAACCGCGCTGACGGCGCTGGTGGAAAGAAGCCAGGGGGCGGAAGGCTCGCTGCAGGCCCAGCAGGCGACTAATCAGCTCCTCGCGCTCGTCGTGAAGCAGCAGCTGCAGGTTCAGCAGATGATGGCTGCGCAATTTCGCTCGCAGACTGTGTCGGGCGCCAACGAGGCGCAGGCCCGCGCGCAGGCGCAAAGCGCGGCGGCCAAGTTCCTCGGCACCGGCTCGGCCTATACCCCGCATTGAGCCGAAAACGGGGGTGATCCGAGCCGCTGCGAACCCGGCCGGACCAAGCCGGCAAAGGGCATCCGGCGCGGCAGGGTCAGACTGACGATCGCCTCCGTGATCGGCACGCGTTTGTGGCAGCGTCTCCCCTGCGCTGCCGCGTCGCGGGGCGGGGCCTGCTGCCTCTCCGGCCCCCGTCCCGCGACACCGTGAGGGTCACGAACAGCACCGAGAAAGGAAGCGCTGCGCCAATGGACGATCTCAATGTCATCGACCAGTTTATGGCTACGTTCATCGCCTATATCGACAGCGGTTTTGGTCTGCTCGGCGGTGATGTGCGCTTCCTGACGGCGACGCTGATCGGCATCGACGTTACGATTGCAGCGCTGTTCTGGACGCTGGGCGGCGAAGACAACGTCCTTGGCCGCCTCATCCGCAAGATACTCTACGTCGGCGCCTTCGCCTACATCATCAACAGCTTTCCCGCGCTTTCCGAGATCATCTATCGCTCCTTCGCGCAGGCCGGTCTCACCGCCGGTGGCGGCAATCTGAGCGCGGCCGACCTTCTGAAGCCCGGCAGGCTTGCCGGCATCGGCTTTTCAGCGGCGTGGCCGCTGCTCGAGCAGGTTTCCCAAATGCTGGGCTTCACCACCTTCTTTGACAATTTCCTGGCCATTGCGGTGCTGCTGGTCGCCTGGCTCATCGTCATTCTCGCCTTCTTCGTGTTGGCCGTGCAGATGTTCGTCTGCATCCTCGAATTCAAGCTGGTCAGCCTCGCGGGTTTCATCCTGGTGCCGTTCGCCCTGTGGAACCGCACCAGCTTTCTCGCCGAGCGGGTGCTCGGCCATGTGGTGAGCTCAGGCATCAAGGTCATGGTGCTGGCGGTCATTGTCGGCATCGGATCCACCTTTTTCGATCAGTTCACGGCAGGGCTGCAGGGGCGGGAGCCCGACATTGGCGAGGCCATGAGCCTGGTCCTGGCCAGCCTTGCCCTGCTGGGCCTGGGCATATTTGCCCCTGCGGTCGCGAGTGGGCTGGCCTCAGGCGCCCCGCAGCTCGGCGCCGGCGCTGCGCTGGGCACCATGGCCGGTGCCGGGGCGGCGGCCATGGTGACGGGCGGTGCGGCAATCGGCGGAGCGCGCCTCGCCGCCGCCGCAGGTATGGGCTCGATCCGTGCGGGCGCGTCGATGGGCGCCGGTGCAGCGCGAGGCTACGCGCTGGGTCAGCAAAGTGCCGGAAGCGCCTCGGTGAAAGCTGGTCTGGGAGGGGTGGCAAAGGCGGCCGGTCATGCTGTGCGATCACGCGCCTCGGGAGGTTTCGGACTGGGCCAGGCGGCTGCGCAAGGGCGGGCCGCTGCCGACGCCGCCTTCGAAAGTTCGCAATCCCCGCCGTCCGCGCCGCGCCCAGCGCAGGCCGCTCCGCCCTGGGCGCGAAAAGCCCAGGCAGATCACGCCGCACGCCACCATCGCCAACTCGCGCTTCATGCCGTTCAGCAGGGCGATCATCACGGCGGCGGCGCTTCACCAGACATCAGCGAAAGGAATGACTAGGCCATGCGCTTCAAACGTAGCACATCGACTTATGGGCGAAGCCCGCAGTCGGAAACGCCTTATCAGCGCGCCGGTCAGCTCTGGGATGAGCGAATCGGCTCGGCGCGGGTCCAGGCACGCAGCTGGCGTTACATCGCTTTCGGTTGTCTCGGGCTTGCAGGGGCGATGGCGACAGGGCTTTTGTGGCAATCGTTGCAGAGCCGGGTCGTCCCTTATGTCGTGGCCGTCGATCGTCTGGGCGAGCCGAGGGCGATATCGAAAGCTGAAACGAACTATCGTCCGACTGATCCTCAGGTCGCCTGGGCACTGGCCAAATTCATCGCTCACGTCCGCGGCCTGTCGCTAGACCCAGTGATCGCGCGGCGTGACTGGCTCGAAGCTTACGATTACACGACCCAGCGTGGGGCAAAGTTCCTCAGCGAATATGCCCGGGCCTCGGGTGCACTGACCCGGATTGGCGAGCGCACAGTATCGGTGCAGATCACGAGCGTTGTCCGCGCATCCGACAAGAGCTTTCAGGTTAAGTGGATGGAGCAGGAGTTCGAGCGGGGCAGCCTGAGCGCCAGCAGCCGCTGGACTGCAATTCTGACCCTAATTGAAAAACCACCGCGCGATACAGATACCCTGCGCCGCAATCCGCTCGGCATATATGTCGATGCGATTGACTGGAGCCGCGAATACGAAAGCACCGGCGAGACGTCCACGCAGCCGAATGCTGACTCTGCCGCCTCAGCCCATCTGGTCGGCCCCAGAACGCCAGCTTCCCCTTCACTGTCACCGATGGAGACCCTGCCATGACCGGTCATGTCCTGGCTGCAATCGCGCTCGCGACGGGCAGCCACTTTCAGCCCACTTCGCTGGTACTGCCCTCGGCCTCAGCCCTGCCGAGCGGCGAACCGTCGCTGCGCCAACCCTCGGCAGGCACATGGGCCAATCAGCGCCACGTGTACCTGTGGTCGGATGGTGCGATCTACCGGGCCTCGACCGAGCCCGGCATGATCACCGACATCATGCTCCAGTCTGGCGAAGCGCTGATTGCGGTCGCGGCGGGCGACACCGCGCGCTGGGTAATCGGCGATACGGCAAGCGGCACCGGCGCAGACAAGCGCACGCATGTCCTGGTCAAGCCTTTCAGTGCAGGATTGGCGACCAACCTGGTGATCACGACTGACCGGCGAACATATCATCTGCAGTTGACGAGCAGGGGCACTGGCGGATTGACGGCGCTGTCCTGGAATTATCCCCTCGATGAGATGCTTGCGATCAAGCGCGCGAGCGAGGCGGCGGAGCAGGCACGACCCGTGGCCGCTGGGCTTGCGGTCGAGACGCTCAATTTCGGTTACACCATCAGCGGCGACAAGCCGTCATGGCGTCCGCTGCGGGCATTCGACGACGGCCGCCAGACGTTTGTAGAGTTCCCTGCAGCCATTGGTGTCGATGAAGCTCCGCCGCTGTTTCTGTTGGACGCGGAAGGCAAGGCCGAACTCGTCAACTATCGCATGCGAGGCCGCTTCTACGTCATAGATCGGCTCATCGCCGTGGCAGAACTGCGGATCGGCTCGAAGAAGCAGCGGGTGGTCAGGATCGCCCGCCTCGGTGTCGAAAGGGCGACACGATGAGCGCAGTGTACGACCAACCCGATCAGGCGTCCGGCGCGAAAGACAAGTCGGAAAGCGACAGCGCCTCGCAGCGCGAGCCCGCTTCGCGGGACTCAAACCCGACCGGAAGGGTGCCGAAGGTTGAGCCGGAGACGCTAGCGATCCGGGGACGTCCGCCAAGGGCGATACGGTTTCGCCGCGAAGTCATCATCGCGGGGAGTACGGCTGCGGCCATCGCCCTTGGCGCCGTCGCCTGGATCGCCCTCAAACCGCACATCTATTCCCGAACACTTGCAGAAGATGACTTGGCGCGCCCGAAACTCGCAGCGCCAGCGGACATGGTAGACGCCTTGCCGAAAAGCTACGGAGATGTTCCGAAACTTGGGCCACCGCTCCCTGGGGATCTGGGCCGGCCCATACTGCGGGCTCAGGAACGTGGGCGCGGGGCGCAAGGCATGCCTGCACCGAAGAATGCTGGAGGCGAGATTGCCGATCGACACGCCGACGAGAGGTCCGCCGCGTTGCGATCGCCGCTGCTTGCGGCGGAAGGCATCGCCGCGCGGCAGGGCTCTGTGTCTGCAGTCCAGACAAGTCAGGGACAAGACGCACCGGTGTCCATCAGCAATGATGGCAATGAAGGGGCGCCGACGGGGGATCGGAAGGTCAGATTTGTTGAAACACTTGATGCCCGAAGCACCGTCAATCCGCATGCCGTCGAGGCGGCGGCGTCGCCCTACACCCTGGCGGCAGGGAGCATCATCGCGGCAAGCCTTATTACGGCCCTGAATTCCGATCTTCCAGGCATGATCATTGCTCAGGTGACACAGAACGTTTTCGATAGCGCGACGGGATTGCACCTCCTCATACCGCAGGGCGCAAGGCTGATAGGCACCTACGATAGCGCATTAGCGTATGGCCAGGACCGCGTGCTCGTAGTCTGGCAGCGCCTGATGTTGCCCGATGGGCGATCGCTGAGTCTTGATAACATGCCGGCGACGGACGGCTCGGGCCGCGGAGGACTATCAGGCCAAGTCGATCATCACACGGGCCGTTTGGCGAAGGGAATGGCTCTTGCGACATTGCTGGGGGCGGGCACCGAATTGTCCATCTCCGGCGACGGAGAATTGGTGCGCGCCGTTCGGGAGGCGACGCAGACAGGTGCTACCCGAGCAGCGGACGAGATTACCCGGCGCAACCTAGATATCTCGCCTACCATCACGATCCGGGCCGGTGCGCCAGTTCATCTGCTGGTGCGGCAGGACCTCATCATTGAGGTACCCAATGAGGAGATGCCCAGATGAGCGCACTGAAATTGCCAAAGTTGCGGGAGACGACACCCGTCAAGCTCTCTATCAGCTTACACCCCGATCTGCATCAAAGCCTTCTGGAGTATGCGGGTGTCTATGCGCAAGTATATGGCAGCGAAATTAAGATTACAGATCTTGTTTCGCTGATACTCGCCACATTCATCGAAAGTGACCGGGAATTCCAAAGAGTAAAAAGGGCACCAATAATATAAATTTCCATCGTTTGAATGGAGCTTGGACTATACTATTTGCGGAAGTGATGCGGTGCAGTGTTGTAGGGCTCGCTGTGTTACCCAGAAAAAGATTATCTTGAAAAAGTGATGCAGGATCTTATACCAAATCCCTTTGAGGCTGACTCATTGGGATTCCCAAGAGCAGATTTTTCTGATTCACCATCGCGAGCAGATGGAGGCTTGTGATGGCGGCGTCGTTGGTTGTGCGAAGCGATTATTCAGGGTCAGACTTGCGAGCTTTTGCCCGGCGCAGCGATGATGCGCAGCAGGTGCGACGGCTTTTGGCGATGGCCTCGATCCTGGATGGCGGCAGGCGGAGTGATGCGGCGAAGATTGGCGG
>NZ_ALVC01000038.1:0-13369 GCF_000293195.2 Sphingomonas sp. LH128 | reverse complement strand
GGCGGTCAAGCACCGCCTCACGCAGAACGGCGGCGCCTTGGACCGAGATGAAGCCGTCGGCAACATAGTCATCGAGCGTATGGATGCGCGCGGCGGGCTTTCGGATTGCAAAGCACGGGCCGCTCGAGACCGGCGGCAATATCCCTTCGAAGCGCTCGCCGGCGCCTGCAGTGTGGGCCGGGAGTTCCGCGGAGACGATGGGACGACGGGCATGAACTTCTCCGCGCGCACCGCTCGCGACCAGCCGCACGATTCGCTCGATTTGCTCGGCCGCGATTCTCACGCCGGTGTCGACGAGCCCTTCGCCAAGAATGTCGAAACGCAATGCGCCGTCAGGATTGACCATGATTTCGATGACGCGCGGATTGCGCAGCGCCGCCTCGATTTCCGGCCCCATCGCGCTGTGCAGCATGACGCGCCGCCGGGTCGCCGAGAGCGTCTCGCCTGCCTGCCCGCTCATCGCGGCGCTCCCTTTTCCAGGGTACGCTCTCCCATGGCGACCTTTCGCGCCACCTGGGTCAGGAACGCCTCGAACCGGACGCCCCCTGCCGCCCGTCCGGCCCGATCGCTGTCTGCGAGCGGAGGATGGATCGCCAGCTCGTAGCGAATGAACAGCGCAAGCGTCTCAAGCTCGATGTGACTGTCGCGCACCAGACGATCAAGCAGCGCGGTGATGCGATCGAGCCGCGGACCGAACCGCTCATCAAGATCGGATGCATCCCGCCGGTCGAGCCAGTCCGAGACGGCCCGGGCAAGAAGCTGCGAGCGGGATACGCCCGGACGGGCGGCCATTGCCGTGAACCGGTCGCTGACCGCCTGCGGTAGGAAGAGCTGATGACGGACCTTGCCCTTCACAGCTGGAGCCCCAGCTGCAACGGGTCGGCACGATCAGTCTGTTCCAGACCGAACACCACCGGCGCCAGGCGCCTTTGCACCAGGCGGTCGATCCCGGCTCTTTCGGCGGACAGATCGTCCTGTTCATCATCGAGACCGAGCGCGTCGCTCGCGGCGGCGGAACATGAGGGCGCAGCAGCCATCTCCTGTTCGGGCAAACGTACCTGCTCACGCCCACCGGCTTCAACCCATTGCTCCCCTTGCGCTGCTGCGTCGAGGCGCGGGTCAATCGCGCGGATAGCGTTGCCCCAGTCATTGCCGCGCCGCGGCGGCAAATCTCGAGGACCGCTGGGAACCAGCTGCGGCGGCGGCAGAATGCGCGCGGAAAATGCCCGATCCTCGTAGTATCGCAGCTTGGCGGCACGGATCGGCGGCGTACCGGAAACGAGCACCAGTTCGTCGCCGGGAGCCAGCTGCATGACTTCACCCGGGGTCAGCAAAGCGCGGGCGGTCTCCTGCCGGCTGACCATGACATGGGCGAGCCAGGGCGCCAGCCGATGCCCGGCGTAGTTTCGCATCGAGCGCTGCTCCGTCGCCGTGCCCAGCGCATCGGAGAGCCGCTTGGCCGTGCGTTCGTCGTTGGTGGCGAAAGCTACGCGCACATGGCAGTTGTCGAGGATGGCGTTGTGCTCGCCGTACGCCTTCTCGATCTGATTGAGGCTCTGCGCGATCAGGAAGGCACGCACGCCGTAACCCGCCATGAAGGCCAGGCTGGTCTCGAAGAAATCGAGCCGGCCAAGCGCGGGGAATTCGTCAAGCATCAGCAGCAATTTGTGATGCTTGGAAGCGCCGCGCGGTGCGCGCGAGACCTCAGGCAGCTGCTCGGTGAGCCGCCGGCCGATCTGGTTGAGGATCAGGCGGATTAGAGGCTTAGTACGGCTGATGTCTGACGGCGGCACCACAAGGTAAAGCGAGACCGGATGGGTCGCCGCGACGAGATCGGCGATGCGCCAGTCCGATGCGCTGGTAACCGCGGAAACGGTCGGATCACGGTACAGCCCGAGAAACGACATCGCCGTCGAGAGGACGCCCGAGCGTTCATTCACGGACTTGTTGAGCAGTTCACGCGCGGCCGAAGCCACGACGGGATGGACGCGGGCGGCCTCTGCGGTGCCAAGGTGGTTGGTCGTCATCATCGCCCGCAGCGTTGCCTCGAAGGTACGTTCGGGATCGGAGAGGAAGGTGGCGACGCGCGCGAGTGACTTTTCTTCCTCGGCGTAGAGGATGTGCAGAATCGCGCCGACCAGAAGTGAATGGCTGGTCTTTTCCCAATGGCTGCGACGTTCGAGCGCGCCTTCGGGGTCGACGAGGATATCTGCGATGTTTTGCACGTCGCGAACTTCGTTCTCGCCGCGGCGCACTTCGAGCAGGGGATTGTACCGGGCCGAATGCAGATCGGTCGGATTGAAAAGGAGGCAATGCGAAAATCGCGAACGCCAACCGGCCGTCAATGCCCAGTTCTCTCCTTTGATGTCGTGAATGACGGCAGAACCGGTCCAGCCAAGCAGGGTCGGAACGACGAGCCCGACGCCCTTGCCCGATCGCGTCGGAGCGAACGCCATGACATGCTCGGGGCCATCGTGGCGCAGGTAATGGGGTCCGAAACGTCCGAGGAACACACCGCGATTGGCCAGCAATCCGGCTAATCTGGCGTCGCGCCGCGTCGCCCAGCGCGCCGAACCGTAAGTAGTGACCTCGCGGCGCTGACGCGCGCGCCACAGCGACCCGAAGACCGCTGCGCCGCAGCCGACCAGACCACTCGCCGCCGCGATCGCGCCCGCCTCGTCAAAGATCTGGGGCGCATAGGCATCGAAATGGAACCACCAGATGAAAAGGGACCACGGTGCATAGACGGGCCAGCCGGCAAGATCGGCCCACGGCGCACCGAGTTCGGGCTGATAGGAAAGCGCTGCGGCCGCCCACTGCGTTGCAGACCAGATGCCTGCAAGGATTATGGCCAGCACCACAATCAATTGGCCAATGAGAAGCTTGGTCGGGGTCACGAGGATCTCCAGTCGCGGCTCAGCGGGGCTGAACGAACAGACTGGAGCCTGCCTCTTATCGCGCTCTGGCGGCAGAGACCGTGCGGTGCCTAGGGGGACCTTTCAGGGCCATTCGGGCCCGGGACCGCTTTACGGGAGCGGAACGTCAGGCAAACCGCACCCGCCTCGGCTCGAAGGCGGGGCGATGCGAGACTTTCGAGACTAGAGCGCGGCAAAGGAGGAAAACCGGCCGGCAGCCGAGCACAGGAAAAAGCTCTGCGGCCGTGATGCGATCACATTGGCGGTAATCGGGCCGCGATGATCGCCGACATGGTCGGTGCCGGCGATGACGACCGCGGCTCGCGAAGCAAGACATCACGCGCGAATAGCATGGCTAACCCTTGCGGCCTTGCCTACGTGGCGCACCCTTCGCTTGGCCAAATCGAACCTGCCGGACAGGGCAGACCAGCGGGCAACAGCCAGCTGACCGGATTGGTCCGGCCCAAAAGCACAGGCACTGTCTCGAACGGGGCATCGTGTGATGCTGGCCGCCGTTCATAGCCGGGACCAAGTTGTGCTCGGGGCCCTTCCATCTCACCGATAAGCGGGCAGGCCTATCGACCGATGTTGCGACCGCTCGTCGAAATCGGCACGCCTGCCCGGACCCGCGCAATCACCTCTTGCGTATCCATCGGTTGGAATGCCCCTTGCGCACGATCGGACCGTCGCAGCCCCGGCAGAGCCGCACATACATGCTGCCATTCCATCGATCCTTCCCTTTGGCAGGGATGTGGCGATTCATCAGGCACTTGAAAAATTGAAACACGAGATTGATCCTGGGGGGGATAGTCAATGCATTGCCGATACCGGCGCGTTGAAATGCTGGGCCAAAAAATCAGACGGCCGCAGCAGGAGGTCCCTGCCGCGGCCGTCGTCATTCGCTGCTGCGCAAGCGAGCGGATCAGGATCCGTTCGACTTGTTGTCGTCAACCGCCTTGTACACGCCGAAACCGGCGGCGCCGGCTGCGAGCAGGCCAAGGACGACGACGCCGCCGTCAGCCTTGTTCTTCGCCTTCACGGCGGCCGAGCGACGCTCGCCAACACCGCTCAGGCTGCTGATCTTGCCAACCGAGGCTGCAGCCGTGGTACCGGCCTGAGCCGCGACCGGGGCAGCCAGCACTGCGGCGGCGCCGAGTGCGAGCATGGTCTGCTTCAGCTTCATGTGACCTCCTTCATCATAGCCATCTGGGGGGCGCTTACCATCTCAGCCCCCAGACCGCTGAAAGTATTTGATCCGAGATGGTTCCATTGTGCAATCCAACGCTTCGGCATGCACGTCAAGCGCGCCGGTCTGCCGCCCGAGCAGCGGCCGTTCTCTGCAGGGACGACTTTCGCTACGTGAAACCACGCAATACCCGCACTATCCGTCCGCTTGGTGAGGTGCATCGAGGAGGGCGAGACGAATGCGCCCGCGGGTGCCGCCACCACTAAGGTCGCGATTATCGCGACGCTGTGACGTTTCCGTCACAATACTTGTCCGCGCAGAGGCCACGTCCCGTCATTTTGAACGCAACGCCTCTTGCGCCCGCGGCCGATTCGCCTAGGCTAATTTGTCACCGGCCCATGTTCGATCTGGCAGTTAGAACACCGCTTTTTGAAGGTGCACCCCTCGGTTCTGGAGTTACAGAACCACGGTGTCTGCAGAACGAACTGCAGTCGCTTCAACCATTGGCGGATCACAGCCAATCCTTTCCATAAAATACGGGAGGGATTTAACACAATGCTGCAAGTGCGTTCAATCGCCGCTCTGCGAGGGGCATGACAAAGCCCGTGACTTGCGGCGTTTCGGCACCACGCACGCTCGCTGATCTGCGGCCCCCGCCTTCCCCCCGAAAGGTTTCTGTGTCCGGCGCCGTCACAAACGATCCCCGCCCCTCTCTCTGTGCCGATCTGGCTCGCAAAGTCTGAGCGCCAGGGGACGAGCGTGAAGTCATGGATTTTCTCGACCAGGGCATAATTGCCCCCTCCACTTCGATCCTGTGCGCGTTACCCCGCGCGCCCCGGGCACCTCCGATGAGGTCTCGACGTGAGCATTGAAGGTCGCCCGATATCTTCGACGCCAATCTCGAAGTCTGATCGGTGCGACTATCGCAAACTTCTAAAACGTCTGCGAGGGGTGGATCACGCCAGAAGCAAGCCCGCAGACCTCCGGGCCTTAGACTCGACAGGAATTGGCATGGCATGGCGCGGGCACGTCCCCTCTCGCAGCCGCTATCTCTGTCGACCCTGTAAAGGCAGAAGCAACGGAAGGGGTTTGGGATATGCAGAAAGTAGGCAGATAGCGAAGGGCATGTCTCGCTTACACCGGGCGGATTTCGCTCAGTTTGCGTTCCCACGCCAACGCATGTTCCACGATCATACCCAGATCGTCGTACTGGGGCGTCCACGGAAGCGTCGACTTGATGCGCTCGTTATTGGAGATCAGCGCATCGGGATCGCCCGCGCGGCGCCCCTCGAAGCGGCGGTCGATGGTGAGGTTGGTCACGCGGTCTACTGCATCCAGCACTTCAAGCACCGAGAAGCCGCGACCATACCCGCAGTTCATGGTCAGCGACTGCAACGGCTGGGCAATGATCGCCTCGAGCGCCAGAACGTGCGCACTGGCGAGATCCGAGACGTGGATGTAGTCGCGTACACCGGTGCCATCGGGTGTGTCGAAATCGGTGCCGAATACGCCGACATGACTGCGTTTGCCCAGCGCCGCTTCCACCGCCACCTTGATCAAATGCGTGGCACCTGCGGTCGACTGACCGGTGCGGCCCTGCGGGTCGGCTCCGGCCACATTGAAATAGCGTAGCACGCAATAATTGAACGGGTGAGCGCGGCTGACGTCACCCAGCATCGCTTCGGTCATCAACTTGGACATGCCGTAGGGGTTGATCGGCTCCTTCGGCGCATCCTCGGTCACGGGCGACACCTTGGGGATACCATAAGTCGCCGCTGTCGAGCTGAAGATGAAGTGCGGTACGCCCGCCGTTATTGCCGCTTCGATCAGGGCGCGGCTCTTGGCTGTGTTGTTGTGATAGTACTTGAGGGGATTCTCGACCGATTCCGGCACCACCACCGAACCGGCGAAGTGCATGATCGCACCTTTGCCGTCACCCATGCCCTGGTCAGCAAAGATGCGGGCGAGCAGGTCTGCGTCTTCGATATCGCCTTCATAGAAGGCGACGCCTTCGGGAATGGCGAAGCGGAAACCGGTGACCAGATTGTCGATCACCGCCACGGACCACCCTGCGTCCTTTAACGCCAGCACTGCATGGCTGCCGATATAACCGGCGCCGCCGGTAACGAGGACGGGATGCTTGGTGATCATGAATGTCCTTGATAAAGCGGGGTCGTTGAGAGTGTGGCGGAAGACCCAGAGCTAACGCACTAGATGCGCAATGTCTCGATCCTGTTACGAAATTTATCGAACTGAACAGATTGCGGGTGAGCGCGTGACCGGCCTGGCGATGTCCACTCCATCCACACGGATCTCCCTTCAGAGTTGCCTGTACCGCATCACGGTCGTCGGCAGATAGCATACATGCCCACTCGGCATATTGTAGACATGTAAGGTTGCAATGATTTTCCACCACAACCTAATGAGCAAGAAAGAGAGATTGTCACGGGTGCGATGGACCCATGTACGATGACCCTATGGTGCGGTGCACCCACGCAGCTGATGAGCCGTGCGGGTTCACGGTTTTCGCAGCAGTGCCTGCCGCCTCGTGGCAAAGCCATTAAACCTGGGCATCGGGGAGTACGAAGACGCTAGCCGATTTCCGGCCCCTGCCGACCCCGCTGCAGGGTCCAGTGTGGCATGGTGTCATCTCGAACAATCCCCGCGCCCTCTTTGCCGACCTGCCTCGCGAAATCACGGCTCCAGGGGACGAGCGTAAAGTCACGCGCGTTCTCGATCACCGCATAACCGCCGGCCTCCGCTTCGATCCTGCGCGCGATGCGCCCTTCTATGCGCACCTCGGATGCGGCCTCAACATAAGGCTTGCCAAGGTCGCGGGATACTTCCTCAGCCAGACGCAACAGCTCACGGCGCTGCAACTGTGCGAGCGCACCGCAGCGCAGCCTGAATCCGTGCGCATCTTCGTGCGCGAGATCCTGCTCCACCAGCCATTGCCGCCGGACGGCAAGAGCACCGCGCAGCTCGCGTCCGAAACCCTGGTCACGCGCGCCGGATACATGGGGGTCGGAAAGCTCGTGATCGAGCCATGTCACGCCGTCGAAGGTCGCCAGCTGCGCCAGCGGTCGCTTCGCCAGGACCTCAATCTCCACCGGGTAGTCACGCAATTGTCGTTCTTCGAGCGCGCCGACCCGCTCCAGAAAATCTCCCGGGATCGTCCACGTGCCCGCCGCATCTCGTTGCTTGATCAAACCTGCACGGCAGAAGGCCTCCAGACGCTGTTCGTAAATCAGGGTCTGCGCCGTGCTCGCGTGCGGATCGTGACGGAGATGGAGGCGCTGGGAATACTCCCCCGAATTGGCCGCTGCAACCGTCCCGATCGTGCGATCAATGGCGACGGTCCCGCTTTCCTGTGCCGCCGCCGCCCGGATAGCAGCCTGCTCTGCGATCTCGCTGCCGGATCCCATCACTCCAAGATCAAGATAGTGCATGTGGCCATCGACACCGTCCACCAGCAGGAATTGACGCTGGCGGTGCTGGTCACGAACGCCGTACATCTGCACTTTGCCAATGAGCGGGCCGGCGGCAGGCGTGTGGATGCGAATCTCGCGCTCCAACCCCGAACGGGTCAATTCGCGCTGCATCACGCGGATGATATCGGCGCGCTCACCCATTTGCGTTAGCGTGCTTTCGATAGCGACGTCGAGACGCCAGCGCTGCGGGCCTGCGCTGCGGGCAAGCTCCATGGCTTCCAGCCGGTGCAGTCGCCTGATCTCGTAAGCGCGCCAGATCGGATCCGCCGCTTCAGGCATGACGCAGCGCTCGCTGTCCAGACGCGAGAGAAGTCGCCGATCGATTGCGGTCAGGCGCTCCTGGTCCGCATCCCGGCTGAGGCGGGCCTCGATGTCCTGATCGGATGCCAGGCCAAGCTCACGAGTCGCCAGTTCCGCAGCGCGCTCGCGCAGGCCGTGCGCGAGGTACTCGCGGGCGATCACAAGATCCCTGCCCTTGTCATCCACCCCGCGCACCACGACGTGAGTGTGAGGGTGCCCGGTATCGTGGTGGTCGACCGCGGCCCAGTCGAGTCCGGTTCCAAGGTCTTTTTCCACCTGATCCATGAGACGGCGCATATAAGGTTTGAGGTCCTCGTAGCGCTCGCCGTCTTCCAGCGAGATGATGGCCCGAAACTGGTGCCTGTCCCCGGCGCATCGGGCGAGAAATTCGCGGCCATCGACCGGCTCGCCCCCGCGGCCGTAAAGTTCGCCAGCTTCGCCGCCGCGCGTAACGCCGTCGCGCTGGATGTAATTGAGGTGCGCGCGCGCTGCATGAAGCCCCCGGCCTTTGAGGTGCACGAGGCTCGTCTTGACGACGGCGCGGCGCGACCTCGAAAGGCCTTGCGAATTTCGCGTAGAAAGCAGTCTTCCAATCGCGGCGGCGCGACCGATGCGACTGCCATCGAAGCGCGTGCCCGAGCGCTTCGCCCTGACGCCGTGAACCCGGGCGCCGGCGTCCACTCGTGCTGCGTACTTGCGCGTCGCTTTGCCGGTATTGCCCTGCCGCCCGAGGCGCGGCTCGAATTCGTCATCGCTCATTGCATCGCCCGCCCGTTCCGGGCGTCTCGCGGCTGCCCCCCGCCTGTTTCGCGTATCTCGTGCAATAAGCATTTCAGGATAAGGGGTTGCATTTCGTTTGGAGACACAGCTTCTATCTTGTTAATCGCCTCGATCTGCTCCTCTCGCCCCGCTTGGCCGATCTGCCGCGGCAATGCCAAGAATGCTATCCGGTAGCTGGCATCACCGGCCCCTAAAGCCGGCATGTCAGGTACCCGCGAAGGCACGCTGCTGTCTCCCGGGCAGGCACGGTGTCCGGCACCCACCATGCCCGCAGCGCGCCAGGGCCCTGCGATGCCGCAGGGATAGTAGAATTGCACCTGCGCAAGGCACATGATGAACATGGCCGAGCCGGCACGTCGCGGCGGATGCTTCGCGCGCGCGGGCCAGCTGCAAACCAGGAAAATTGTGCAACGGATCGCGCCGCGCAGGGCCAGCCGATTTCGTATTGAGCGTGGTGCCACCGCGCCGTCACGGGCCTGCAAGCCGCCTGGATCTTCAGGCCAGCGCGCCCGACACGCCGCTGCGATCCACGGTGCTACGAGCACCGGAATACCGCGCAGTGCCATGCGCATCATCGCCTGCGGATCGCGAACAGGGGATCAATCGCAGCGTCATCGCCGGGTCCATCCTTCGAAGCGCTTTTGCCTCCGCCGGGGACCACGAAGATCGAGCGCGATGCAAGGGACGGCGCATCACGGTCAGGGCCGGTCACCCGCGCAAGATAGTCTCTCGTTTCGCGGGGCAAGGGCCGCCCGGAGAGATGCTCTTCGTAGCGTGCGGGACCGGCATTGTATGCAGCGAAAAAACCTGGATAGCCGAAACGCGCGTGCAGCATGCTGAGGTAGCATGTCCCTGCCAGAATGTTGTCGCGAGGATCGTCCGGGTCATCCCCAAGATGCAAACGGTCACGCATCTCGGCCCAGGTCCCGGGCATCAGCTGCATGAGCCCGATCGCGCCCTTGCCACTGCGAATCGGGCGTCCGTCCTGATGCGTACGGCCGGCGCTTTCCGCCTCGATGACACGCTCGATCCAGCCTCGCGGTACCGCAAACCGGTCGGCGGCCTCACCGATCAGCTCGCTCCACCGGTCCACGCTCCTGGTCGCGGCCGCCGCCGGCGCTCCCGTAACTACCGGCATCAATAGCAGCGCCATCGTCCAGGCCGGCCTCACCGCGCCCATAGGAGCCTTGCCCGGCCAATGACATACTGCTGGCTGGTAATCCCGAAATAGCGTCCGTCAAAGGAGGCGGGGTTATCTGCCATGAGCAGAAGAAATTGCCCCGATTGCAGGCGCAGGCAGCCGTTCCACCACGGCATTGTGCGCCCGGCACGATCCCGCCCGAGACGGCCGGCCAGAAAGACGCCGTTGCGAAAAATCTTGCCGCCCTGTGCACAGACCCGGTCGCCAGGCCCGGCGGCAACGCGTTTCACCAGTGGCACATGGGCAGCGAGATATCGCCGCGCGGCAGCAAAGTCTTCCCAGGCAGGTGCGAGCCGGGCGACAACCATGTCGCCGGTGCGGATATAGGCGCCTGGCGAGACCGTATAGAGCCCGCGCGGGGCACTGGAACTCGCATTCCATACCAGCCGCGGTGCGGGAGGGAACGCGCTCGTCAGGGCAAGACCTGCCGCGAGTATCCCCGCTGCGATGGTGCGGCGCCTTGGCCGGCATTGTGACGGCGCAGCGATGCGTTGCCCGGCACCGCTCGCGGCGCTGTGCGCACGCAGTTCAGACGCCCTCATCGCTTCAGCTCACGTTCGGCGTTGGCCTCGCTCCAAGCCTCGAGATCGTCGATGTGGTACTGAACGAGCTGGCTGTGGCGACGATATGTCGGTCCGTCACCGCGCCGGCGCAGTCGCTTGAGGAGACGCGGCGAAACCTTGAGATAAGCCGCGGCCTGATCGGTGTTGAGGAAGGGGGAGCCGCGCCTGGCACGCTGCGCCCTTTCGACGTCATCGGGGATGCTCATCGGTAAGGTCCTCTTTGCCCCGGGGCGGCCCGCCGCCGCCCTTTTGAGGACCCTCGATCTGCGGCAAACGCCAGCCCGCCGGCAGGGTCGAAAACGTCTGGGGGGTGAAATCGACCATACCGGGCCGTTCAATGCCGGCGGGCGCAGGGCGCAGCAGATGACGGGTAGCGGGGCGTGTGAAAATCGGGTGCAGCGACGCTATCGCTTCGAACACCGCCCAAAAGGTGGTGGGGCCAGAATCCGATGACAAGGACAAGGACACGGCCGCGGCCGCGCCGATCGCGAAGAATAGTCACCATGTCCTGCCCGCAACAAAGACGCTGATCGCCATGCCAGCGTCGGACATTGCCACGCCCTGGATAAGGGCATGGCGAGACCTGCTGCACACCCATCGCGGGGCGTTCGATGATGCAATGGGGAGCGCCGGCAGACGTCCGCAATCCGCGGCCGGTCCCGCCGCGTGCGGCGCAGCGGGACCGGCTTTGCGAGCCGAAATGGGCAGGAAAGCTAGTCCTGCCGCTGCCCGCATGCGAGGAGCCAGTCCGCAGCCTTGCTTGCTGCGCTCGCGGCGCGGAAAATCGCCTTTTCGTCAGCGCGAATCAGGTGAAGCCACGTCGCAATGTAATCGGAATGCCGGACGCTGGGCTCGATACCCAGCGCTGCGCAAGTGAACGCTGATGTGAGTTCGGCCGTTAATTCCTCCCGGGCGTAAGCCTCAGATCCGAAGTGACCGGTCTGATCGCGCTCCAGGCGTCCCTTGCCGCCGACCCAGTGGCCCAGTTCGTGCAGTGCCGTCCGGTACCAGTCGGCGGGCTCGGGAAAGGCTGCCTGAGGAGGCACCTGCACATAATCAAAGCCCGGCGCATAGAAAGCATCCACGCCGCCCACCCGGAAATCCGCGCCCGTGTCGGCAATGAGCCGGTCCGCCTGCCCGATCGCCAGAACCGGATCGGGCAGTTCAACCGGCGCCGTCAGATCATCGCAAAGACCTTCGCACTGGTCCAGATTGAAAACCACAAACCTTTTCAGAAACGCAATCGTCTTCGCCTGTGCGCCCTCGCTCTGGGCCCGTGCTGCCTCATCCCTGGGGACGAACCTGTCAGCGTAGCACACAGTGGTGCCCTTCTCGCCGCGCCGGACGTTGCCACCAGCCGCCTCGGCCTGCCGGTATGTAAGCCAGCGCTGCGAGGAGAACCCGTTACCCGCTCCCGCTGCCCATAAAATGAGCACATTTATCCCGGAATAGTAGCGGCCCGACGCCGCATTTCTCGGCATCATGCAGGGACAACGCGAAGGATCCCACGGCTTCACCCAAGGCAGGCGCCCGTCTTCCAGCTCGGCGATGATCCGCGCGGTGACCTCACCATAGAGGCTGTGATGGCTCATCTTCTCTGCTCCTTTCTCAACCGCCATTGACCGGCGCCAGGGTGGCGGGGGGCGGCAGGAGCATGCTCGACAGCCCCGCCGGCCTAAGGCGGGGCGCACCTGCAAAGGCCGAAATGAAATGGAGGAGCCGGGCGCGAAGCGGACGGGTTGCGGCCCGGCGAGGCGGGGCTACAGGGCAGCGACGCCCCCCGCCACTTTGGAGCCGACAAGGCCCAGCGCCGCCGCGCGCCCGCGCGGCGCCCGCATCCGGGATGCCCAGGGCATCCCGAGCGAACCGCGATGCGGGACGAGACTTTCGCGCCAGGGATCGTTGCGGCCTTGCCGGCGAGACGCCGCCAGGCGGCTCGACTGGAGCGTCAGCGAAAGCAGAGCCCGGCCCGGCCCTGGGGCCGGGGGCGCCCCTGCTAAGCTTCAGCGCTGCGGATGGGAGAAGGAAAGCACCTGCATCGGCATTCTTGCCTGATGACGCGGTGTACTGCCTGTCCCGAAGCAGGCGGGCTCACACGGACGGGACTTACTGCCGGGTCAACGGGAGCTCGATCGGCTCGTGCGCCAATGCGTCTGCCATGGTCAATTTTCTGAGCTGGACGAAGAACTCCAGCAGCTCGAATTCATCCTGCGGCCAGCCGCTGAAGAATGCATTGTCTAGCGCACGATTGACCGTAACCGCTGCTTCGACCCCACGTGGGATGTGGAGAGGCTTCAGTGTACGGTCAGGGTTCTTGCAAAGGCACACTGGCCATGGATGAAGGAGATGATCTGGGGGATCATCCGCCAGGTATCTGCAAGAGCCTGATTTGCGAGAGGATCCTGGAGCTGGTCGATCCATGATATGCCATCGATGATCGTGCTTTGGCCAAGGATAGCTGCAAGCGGCAGGCCGAAGTCTCGATCAGACACGAAGGGCTTCCATGCGTCCATGTCCAGATGCATTGCGGTGAAGAAGCCATTGGCAAAGTCTTCCAGCAGGACCTCGCCGTCCTCGGTCCGCATATAGATCGGCGCATAGACCTCAGGGCACTCGGCAAGCTCGATGCAGATCTGGTTGTAGCGCTTAAGGATCGTTCGGCGCGCGGGTGCCGATCGGGCGCTTTGGACGTGTTCGCGCAGGATGCTCTTGAGCCATATGTCCGGATTGATGATGGACGGGCCGGCAGCCAACGCCGCGAGGAAGCCATCGATCGAGGAGACACCGGCGACCGGCGGATCAAGCGTATCGAGCCAGATTTCGAGCTGCTCTAATGAGAGCGTTCTGCCGGATGCGGTTTGACGTTTGAAGCTCATGCTGCCAGCGCTTCTAGCCGATCAGTCGCAGGGCGCCAGTTCCATGCCAACAGGCTG
>NZ_ALVC01000037.1:0-5688 GCF_000293195.2 Sphingomonas sp. LH128 | reverse complement strand
GGTGGCGCAGTGTGTGGTGAATGACCTGGCGCGAGGTTGGTGCTGGGGATCGGCGTCCTCGCCGGTCCCCAGCATGGCCAAGAGAACCGGCCCCGAAGGGGACGACAACAGCCGCAGGCTACTGCGCCGTGCGTGGGTCAGGAGCGTCGTGAGAGGCTAGACGGGAGGGAAGGGGCTCCCCAACGAGACGCTCGGTCTATGAGGCTCGTTACAGGCCCGCTGACGGTGAAGGCAGGGCGCCCCGGGCAAGGGATCGTAACCCGCAGGGCGGAGACCCGCAGGGGCTCCGGGAGCCGCAGGCGACTAGAGCCCGGTCTCGCCGCAGGCGAGATGACCCCGAACTTCATGGGGGTGCGGACGAGCCACCCTCCATCGGCGTCAGCATCTCGATCACGGAGACGCCCGGTGCATCCGCAAGATGTTCAAGTGTGAGGAGGGTTGGATTCGCTTTTGCTCGGCTAATCAGTGAGATATGAGACGTCGCTATGCCGGAGCGTTCCGAAAGCGCGGTCTGTGTCATTTTCCTCGAGGCGCAGTGAAAGCTAAGCCTTGCGGCGAGATTCCGCTTCAGGGGCGACGGCTGATCCAAACGTAAGTGCTGCACATCCATTGTCCCAGGCTCTTTCATACACGTAACGTAGAGTCATTGCCCGGACGTTCCTGCAGCGCAGCTATTCGCCGGCGTATCACTTTTGCAGTCCAACCCGTTGGCGACACGGCTGAAGGTGATGTATGTTGCACTGCTAAATGGCCTCGTCGAAGGGCGTAGCTGTGGGGACATGCCATCAATCAAAGGATGCGTGAACCGGTGATGCTTCAACCGATCCTGTGTATTTTCAATCGCCATACACCCGACCGACACAAGACGCAGTGGGACGGCTTGCATTACGTTGCTCATTGTACGGCGTGCCGCCGCGAGATATATCGCGTGAAATCAAAGTCGTGGCGAGCGATCGGCAGCGGATAGGGGTAGTGTGACGCCGGCAAGGCAAGACGTGGGCACGCTGACGCGCGCGGACCTGGCGGATGCGCTGCATCGAGCGGTCGGCTTGTCCAGGAACGACGCGCTTCACTTGGTAGAGCAGATCCTCGAGCGGATGTCTGATGCGCTGGCGTCGGGCGAGAACGTGAAGATTTCGAATTTCGGGACGTTCCTGTTGAAAGACAAGCCGGAGCGGATCGGCCGCAATCCGAAGACAGGGGAAGAGGCGATTGTTTCGGCGCGGCGCGTAGTGACGTTCAGGCCGAGCCAGGGGCTTCGTGATCAGGTGGCGGGATCTTCCGCACGGTAGGTAGCGAGACCGAGCCACGATCCGTTGCCGCCGCGAAATTGTCGAACGAGGTCACCGCGATCCCAATGGCCGGTGAAGATCCCGCGACGGTTGATGCCGCCAGGAGACGGGCGCGGCGGGTGTCTCGATCGAGGTGCCGCAGAGGTTCCATGGTGTTGACCCTTTCTGCAGGAGCGATCGCGCAGCGATCGGTCAGTTTTCCATGAAGACACGCGCATAGACGAGCGAAGCGGCGAGGGCGGCGAACAGAGCCCATCCCGCTCGTCGGGGGCCGTAGGCGGCTACGGGGATGCCTGCGATGCAGAGCGCGTAGAACAGCATCCAGGGCGCGCGCTCGGACAAATAGGCGCTGATGATGTAGGCGCCGAGACCAAGGAGGGGCGGCGCATCAGCGAGGCGAAGCCGGAATATGCCCGATGCGCGAGGGGGCGCGACGATCAGGGCCATAGGCACCACGCTGAACAGTAGGGCGAGGGGGCGGGCAGCTTTCATGCCTCTTCCTCGTCTTGATAAGGGTCGTGGGCGCTGACCGAGGCAAGATTGATTGCGGTGCCTACCAACGCCCATGCGATTATCGCGACGACTGACCAGGTTTGCCATGTCCGTAGGGGAAGGTCAGCCAAGGTCCCGACGATTGTCACGATGGTGAAGTTAACGATGAGTATGGCCAGAATGGAAATCCATGGCGTCCATAGGGGGCGATCCAACAACTGTTTCAGCATCGATAGCTCCTTCAATGTCATGATCTGATATTATGGGCAGGGGCCCATGGTTCGCCTGAATATCTTTGAAGTATTCGGCGACCAACAAGGCTAGATTAAACGCACGGATTCGTGGCTCACGGGATACTGATAATATGAACTGCTATCGTGTATCGTGAATTGAGAGCGACGCCGACTGATGGCGAGCGCAACGGTAGCTATTCGAACACGGTGGCATGCGCCAGTGAGAGATAACGTGAGCACAAAATCGCGCGTGTCGCGAGTAGAAAATATCGTGTTGCGTGTCGAGATATCGGTCGAGGAGCGTGAGGGCGATTAAACGTGGACCGCCTCGGTGCAACCTGAGGTCGCAATTTCTCCCATGGCACATTGCGATTGCTGCCTCCTTTTGCCAATGACCGATATTGCAACGGGGCAACACTAGAAAATGGTAGATTATAACAAGTTGGAGCAGCTTGGTCGGCTGCGGGATAATGGTGCGCTCTCTTGGGAGGAGTTCGAACGGGAGAAGGCGAAGCTACTTGGTGTAGGCGAGGGGGGGCGGGCTCGAAAGGCGCGCCCGCTACTGATCGCCTTCGTGCTGTTCGTCTTGGCTGGCATTGCGATATATTTCTACGATATCCTCAGTCCCGGTCAGACCCTCAATCAAACTGATCGCGCCACCCCCGACGTCGCGTATACGCTGCCTCCTGAATTTGATGGATCGGCGGCCCCCGTGGCGGCTCCGGCGGAGGCGTCAGATCCTCAGCCGGGCGCGACGCTGGATTGGGCTTTCAGGGAAGGGGTGATTGGCCTCAACCCATCGTTCGTAGAATCCAAGCTAGGTCCGGCGAAGTCAAAGACGTCCACGGATTGGACGTTTGAAGTCCAGGGTTGCAATGTTAGCTACGGCATCAAGGGGAGCGAGATTACGAGCGTTTCGACGTTCGTAAAGGCGGGTTGCCTGCCCAAAGTCGGATCACGAACGATCACGCCGGAAACGACGTTTGCCCAACTTGGTGCCGCGTCCGGTATGATCCGTACGTCCTGTCTTTGGAGTTGCGGCAATTCCTACGACCCCACGATCGACCTTTTCCAGAACGGCTATCACGCAAACAACTTCATCGATGTCCTTTACCAGAGCAGGTTCGGCGATGCCCAGGATAGGGCCAGCGAGCTGTGGCAACAGTCGATCCGTGTCGCCCACGGTATTGGTCCGGAGGATTATGATGGCCAGGATTCGGATTGGTTCCAATGCGTCGCGGGTCCGCCTGCACCCGTAGTGACGGCAATAGGTCCTGAGCACGTGGGTTATGTTACGATGGGCCGTGATCTGAGCCAGGATGGATGCCGTTATTGAACGTGGTTCGCGCGGTGCGGTTAAACCGTCCCGACTTTGAGTGTGGTTAGGGACAAAAGCACAAAGCACGGCTTAACCTATTGGAGATACAGCAGAAAATGACGTATGCTGCGCTGCAGCACGGCTTTGACGATGTGGCGCACTCAGTGCGGGGCATGCCGTGAAATCGAAAGCGCGTGAACCGATGACCTGCAACGATAATATGCCTTCTGAACCGTCATCGACCCGACCGGCACAAGGCTGCGTGGAGTGGACAGCACTATGTTGGACGATGCTCGGGCTGTGGCCGTGAGATTTATCGCCGCAAGTCGAAAAAATGGCGGGCAATTGGCAGCGGATGACCTCGAAATGGGCGCCGTGCTCACGAGGAGCCGTTCGTCAGGGGCGTACCTTTGACCAGGTGATCGGTCCAATAACGCATGCGGGCTTCAATGGCCTTGTGTTCGGCCATGGCAGTGAAGAAATGAATGGTCACGTCGTCGGATGAAAGAGCCCGGACGTACAGGGCATCCGCGTAGACGAGGGCAGCGAGATAGTAGCCGATGATGTCGTCGTATGCGGTCTGCTCGCTCGCGACCATTTTTGGGTCGGGCCCACCTTGCATCACATGATCGGACAGCGAGAGGTTGTAGACCAGGACCCCCGGGCCGCCCGGTTCGATCCGGCGCTGGAGTGCGAGGCATTTGTGTGGGGTCGAGAGGAGGGCGACGGTGTGCCCGTCAAAGATATCGGGCAGGACGGGCAATCCCCTGCTGCGCAGGGCGATTTCGTCGTAGCGACTATAGACCCGCAGATCGCGATCTGCGGAAAGGTCGAAGTCCCGCGCGAGCTTGGCGACATGGTAGTGAGCGCTGGTCGTAGGGCTGAGTGCGAAACTGAGTGGGGAGGGCAACCACACGCCGTTGTAGGTGCAGGGCCAGTTCGCGGGGAGGGGCCGGGGGGTGGGTCGCAAGGCGAGTAGCCGGTCGCGATCCAGCGCTGTGACGCGTGGCCGCATGCCATCTTGCCGGACGGTTGCTTCGGGATGTTTGTCGAGGAGGGCGGGTGCCGCGATGATGCCATTGGCGAGGTCGAAGACTTTCATGCAGGGTTCCGCCATCGCGATCAGCAAACTGAGGTCTCTGGTGACGGCGAATGCGGCGTTTCGGCGTTGGCCGAACAGGTCACGGTCCTGTAGACGCCTGGTCATGTCCCAGATCTCCTTCCGGCCCGAATAAAGTTCACCGTAACGGGCGCGGGTGCGGGCATCGGCGTCGGCCATAGTGACGTGGGCCTTGCGACTCCAACGGATCGCGAGGTCGATATCTCCGACGGTTTCGGCGCTTCTGGCGTGACTTCCGAACAGCCAGATTTCGTCGATCTGGTGGGTATGGTCGGGGTTAGCGTTGTAGCCGGCGGCGGAATCGAGAAGGCCGTTCAGCAGTATGGTCGCTTTGGCGCGAGGAAGACGCGCCTTGCTTGTCGATCCGAGGACGGCATGACCGAGATCCGTCAGCGTCCGTCCACCGGGATCGACGAGACCAGCCTGGATGGCGACATCGACAGCAATGGCATTATCGCAGTGGCAGGCACCGGAGGAGCGCAGCTGGATGGCGCTCGTGAAGCTGCCGGTGCTATCGATAGACCTCAGAATCGCCTTGAGCGTCGTGACGGGAACACCGCCGATCAAGGCCCCGCGGGGGAATGAAAGCATTATTGGTGTCCCATTCGGGAAGGATCGAGAGACCGCGCTTTCATCGGACCAGAAACAGCGATGCGCGGCAAGAGGAGAGGCATCCCTGATGCCGTATCGGTCAAGCGCCAGCCCGGCAGGATTGTTGAACAGGAGGTCCGGCGGTCCCACCGGGCCGGCGTGGAGCAAGACTGTGTCTCGCTCGCGGTGCGAATTCTCGTCAAAATATTAATGAATAGTTAAAATACGCAAATGAATATGCCTCCAGTGTACCTCCTGGCGACCAATGTCGGAAATATCGCCTCCGCCGCTATTGCCGTGTAAGTTTCCGCGCCAACCAGCGATCCGTCATGCAATAGGTATGCTAAAACAAAAATCCGGGTTTGATCCGGATAGATAAATTCATTGGCCGAAGTTAGGATTAGCGATCCAGACAATGATGTTCCGACTGCCAGACAATCCGCTGAAGGAAATAGCCCAAGCCTCAGATGTGACGCTGCGGGAACAACACGCGCACCTGCGCGGGCAAATACCGCTGATGTATGCGCTGATGCTAATCAATGCGGCATTTCTGGGGATCGTAACCCATAGCCCGCCTTATTCACCAAAAGTGTCCTGAAGGGTTGGCGGGAGTGGCGTAAGCCTCTGATCTGAATTAGGAAC
>NZ_ALVC01000036.1:0-35394 GCF_000293195.2 Sphingomonas sp. LH128 | reverse complement strand
ATCAAGCTCATCTGCGTGAGGCTGTGGTGCAACGCGTAATGAGTCCGCGCCCTAAGATGGAATGCGTATCAGCCGTTCTTTAAGCCAACCTTGACCCCATCCCCCCAATCCCCTAAAGGCGCGCATCCCTCGCGGGCTTGCTCGCGGTGGATATACAGAGCTGAACATTGCCGTTCCGGCGCGTTTCTCGCAGCTTTTCCGTGGCTTTCGGGCCTCGGCAGGGCAGGGAAGCACGGACCGCTCCCTTCATCCGAATCGGGTGAGGGTGCGTCCCTCGGGCGGGCGGCAAAGTAATCCGGCAGCGCTCATCGGCGGCCGGGTGGAGTGTTTTTCGGCTCACGGGTGCGGCCTTCCTCGTTTGCAACGAGGGGGCGGAGCAAACCGATGGCGGTCCCAGCCTTCGCTGGGATGACGGCCTCGCGGTTTCCTTCCTGCATTGCGTGATCGTCTACTCTTCTCCCGTCATCGCAGTTGTGGCCCTCCCGGCCCGGTGACCACCGGGGTGCGACGGGTCGATACCGATGGTTTCGGTGTCGATCCATCGCACTCCCATTTGAAAGAAGAGTATAGATGCCCACTATCAACCAGCTGGTCCGCAAGGGCCGCGAACCGCAGAAGGCCAAGTCCAAGGTTCCTGCGATGGAGCAGAACCCGCAGAAGCGCGGCGTCTGCACCCGCGTCTACACGACCACCCCGAAGAAGCCGAACTCGGCACTTCGCAAGGTCGCCAAGGTGCGCCTGACCAACAGCCGCGAAGTCATCTCGTACATCCCGGGTGAAGGCCACAACCTGCAGGAGCACTCGGTCGTGCTCATTCGCGGCGGCCGTGTCCGCGATCTTCCCGGCGTTCGCTACCACATCCTGCGCGGCGTGCTCGACACCCAGGGCGTCAAGGATCGCAAGCAGAGCCGCTCGAAGTACGGCGCCAAGCGTCCGAAGTAAGCCACTCACAAGGCTCGCGGCGGGGCACCCGTCATCCCAGCGCAGGCTGGGACCGCTGGCAGCCTAGAAGCGGCCTTGAAGTACTAACACTTACCGAGCGCCCAGTGAGGCCAGCGGTCCCGGATCAAGTCCGGGATGACGGCTGAAGACCTCCGCTACGCTCCGGACCATTTGGAGTTTAAAAAATGTCACGTCGTCGTCGTCCCGAGAAGCGGGAAATCCTGCCTGATCCCAAGTTCGGGGATCTCATCCTGTCCAAGTTCATGAACAACCTCATGTACGACGGCAAGAAGTCGGTCGCCGAAGCGATCGTCTACGGTGCCATGGAAACCATGGAAACCCGCGCCAAGTCGGACCCGATCCAGCTGTTCCACGACGCCCTCAACAACGTCGCGCCGCAGATCGAAGTGCGTTCGCGCCGCGTCGGCGGTGCGACCTACCAGGTCCCCGTCGAGGTTCGTCCCGAGCGTGCGCAGGCTCTCGCCATCCGCTGGCTGATCACCGCCGCGCGCAACCGTCCCGAGACCACCATGTCGGCACGCCTCTCGGGCGAGCTGCTGGACGCCTCGAACAACCGCGGCAACGCGGTCAAGAAGCGCGAAGACACGCACCGCATGGCGGACGCGAACCGCGCCTTCTCGCACTACCGCTGGTAATGTGCTGAGTGTGCGCCCGGATGAGTTGGTCATTCGGGCGTCACACTTTTATTTCAGGGGGCAAGGGTCTATCTGAAGGCCGCTCTCGCTCCCGAAACCCTCGCTAAGGATTCTCCCATGGCACGCAGCCATCCGCTGAATATGTACCGTAACATCGGTATCATGGCGCACATCGACGCTGGCAAGACCACGACGACCGAGCGCATCCTCTACTACACCGGCAAGTCCTACAAGATCGGCGAAGTCCACGACGGCGCTGCGACCATGGACTGGATGGAGCAGGAGCAGGAACGCGGCATCACGATCACCTCGGCTGCCACCACCTGCTTCTGGACCGCAGAGGGCCAGGAATACCGCATCAACATCATCGACACCCCGGGCCACGTCGACTTCACCATCGAAGTCGAACGCTCGCTGCGCGTGCTCGACGGTGCCGTGGCATGCTTCGACGGCGTTGCCGGCGTGGAGCCGCAGTCGGAAACCGTATGGCGCCAGGCCGACAAGTACGGCGTACCGCGTATGTGCTTCATCAATAAGCTGGACCGTACCGGCGCGAACTTCAAGTATTGCGTCCAGTCGATCATCGATCGTCTTGGTGCTACTCCGGCCGTGCTTTACATTCCTATTGGTCTGGAAGCCGACCTCAAGGGTCTCGTTGACTTGGTGCACAACCGCGCGATCGTCTGGAAGGACGAGTCGCTTGGTGCCGAATTCTTCTACGAAGAGATTCCGGCCGAGCTGGCTGACGAAGCCGCCGAGTACCGCATGAAGCTCATCGAACTCGCCGTCGAGCAGGACGACGAGGCGATGGAAGCGTATCTCGAAGGCAACGAGCCCGACGTCGCGACGCTCAAGAAGCTGATCCGCAAGGGTACGCTGGGCCATGCGTTCGTGCCGGTCGTCTGCGGTTCGGCGTTCAAGAACAAGGGCGTTCAGCCCCTGCTCGACGCCGTCGTCGACTACCTGCCTTCGCCGCTCGACATTGAAGACGTCCAGGGCGTCAAGGTCGACAGCGACGAGCCTGACAGCCGCCCGCCGGCCGACGACGCGCCGTTCTCGGCTCTCGCGTTCAAGGTCATGAACGACCCGTTCGTGGGCTCGCTCACCTTCGCTCGCATCTATTCGGGTACGCTCTCGAAGGGCACGTACCTGAACTCGGTGAAGCAGAAGAAGGAAAAGGTCGGCCGCATCCTCGAGATGCACGCCAACGAGCGTAAGGACATCGACGAGGCCTTCGCAGGCGACATCGTTGCTCTTGCCGGCATGAAGGAAACCACCACGGGCGACACGCTCTGCGCCGAACGCGCGCCGATCGTTCTCGAACGCATGGAATTCCCCGAGCCGGTCATCGAACTGTCGGTGGAACCCAAGACCAAGGCCGACCAGGAGAAGATGGGCATCGCGCTCAACCGTCTCTCGGCCGAGGATCCCTCGTTCCGCGTCTCGACCGACCACGAGTCGGGCCAGACCATCATCAAGGGCATGGGTGAACTTCACCTCGACATCATTGTCGACCGCATGCGCCGCGAGTTCAAGGTTGAAGCCAACGTCGGTGCGCCGCAGGTGGCTTACCGCGAATACCTCGGCAAGGCTGTGGACGTGGACTACACCCACAAGAAGCAGTCGGGCGGTACGGGTCAGTTCGGCCGCGTGAAGGTCAAGGTCACGCCGGGCGAGCGCGGTGCGGGCATCACCTTCAAGGACGAGATCAAGGGCGGTAACATTCCGAAGGAATATATCCCCGCGATCGAAAAGGGCATGCGCGAAACCGCTGCCTCGGGCTCGCTGGTCGGCTTCCCGATCATCGACTTCGAAATCGTCCTCTACGACGGTTCGTACCACGACGTCGACTCGAGCGCCCTGGCGTTCGAAATCGCCGGTCGCGGTGCCATGCGTGAAGTCGCCCAGAAGGCCGGCATCAAGCTGCTTGAGCCGATCATGAAGGTCGAGGTCGTGACCCCGGAAGAGTTCATGGGCGACGTCATCGGCGACCTCAACTCGCGTCGTGGCCAGATCCAGGGCACCGACAGCCGTGGTAACGCACAGGTCGTGGAGGCGAACACGCCGCTCGCGAACATGTTCGGCTACGTGAACTCGCTGCGCTCCTTCACCCAGGGCCGCGCGAACTACTCGATGATCTTCTCCCACTATGACGAAGTCCCGGCGAACGTCGCGGCCGAAGTCAAGGAGAAGCTCGCCTAAGGGCGGGCGGGATCAAGCATACTCTTGCCTGACGGCAGGATTGGTTATAGGGGCGGCGCCTGCATCCGCGGGCTCCGCTCCGATACCCCGCAGATTCGAAATCAAGACGAAAGAAGGTTTGAAAGATGGCCAAGGCTAAATTTGAGCGGAACAAGCCGCACTGCAACATCGGCACCATCGGTCACGTCGACCACGGCAAGACCACGCTGACCGCCGCGATCACCAAGGTGATGGCTGAAGCGTTCGGCGGCACCGCCGTTGACTTCGCGAACATCGACAAGGCTCCCGAAGAGCGCGAGCGCGGCATCACCATCTCGACCGCACACGTCGAGTACGAGACCGACGCCCGCCACTACGCGCACGTCGACTGCCCGGGTCACGCTGACTACGTCAAGAACATGATCACCGGTGCCGCCCAGATGGACGGCGCGATCCTCGTCGTGAACGCTGCTGACGGCCCGATGCCGCAGACCCGCGAGCACATCCTGCTCGCCCGCCAGGTCGGCGTGCCGCAGCTGGTCGTGTACATGAACAAGGTCGACCAGGTCGACGACGAAGAACTGCTTGAGCTGGTCGAACTCGAAGTTCGCGAACTGCTCTCGTCGTACGACTTCGACGGCGACAACATCCCCGTCGTCAAGGGTTCGGCTCTGGCCGCTCTCGAAGGCCGCGACGACAACATCGGCAAGGAATCGATCCTTGAGCTGATGAAGGCCGTCGACGACTTCATCCCGCAGCCGCCCCGCCCGACCGACAAGCCCTTCCTGATGCCCGTCGAAGACGTGTTCTCGATCTCGGGCCGTGGTACGGTTGTGACCGGCCGCGTCGAGACCGGCATCGTCAAGGTTGGTGAGGAAGTCGAAGTCGTCGGCATCCGCAACACCCAGAAGACCACCGTTACCGGCGTCGAAATGTTCCGCAAGCTGCTCGACCAGGGTGAAGCCGGCGACAACATCGGCGCGCTGGTTCGCGGTCTGAAGCGTGAAGACGTCGAGCGCGGCCAGGTTCTGGCCAAGCCGGGCACCGTGACCCCGCACACCGAGTTCTCGGCAGAAGTCTACGTTCTGTCGAAGGACGAAGGCGGCCGTCACACCCCGTTCTTCGCGAACTACCGTCCGCAGTTCTACTTCCGCACCACCGACGTGACCGGCGAAGTGATCCTCCCCGAGGGCACCGAGATGGTCATGCCGGGCGACAACGTCTCGCTGTCGGTCAAGCTGATCGCTCCGATCGCCATGGACGAAGGTCTGCGCTTCGCAATCCGCGAAGGCGGCCGCACCGTCGGCTCGGGCGTCGTTGCCTCGATCACGAAGTAATTCGTCGATCGGCCAACAACGGCTGAAGTGATTGGCCCGGCGTCTCGAAAGAGACGCCGGGCTTTTCGCGTTTATGGGATGCTTCGTCTCGTCATTGCGAGCGTAGCGAAGCATTCCAGGGCGGTGCAGCACTGCCCTGGAATGCTTCGCTACGCTCGCAATGACGAAAGGGGAGGGCGCTCCGACGGTGCGGCTCAGGGCTGCCGCAGTTCGCCCTGTGCGATCTTCCACGCATCCGAACCCTTGGGCGCTTCGGGAATGGACTTGAGGTCGATGTAATAGACGGGCTCCGGCACTTTGCCGAACGGTATGGTGATGCACGGGCCAAGGCAGCCCGGGATGTTCCACAGGTCCGGCGGATGCAGCGCCCCTGTGCGCGTGCTCTCGTCGACGGATTTCGATGCGGGAACCCGCTCGCTGGAGCCGTCGCCGCCGTGGGAGCAGACGACGATCGTGCCGTCGTTGCCGCCATTGCTGGCGCGGGCTGCGTCGCGGCAGGCATCGTCTATCGGGCCGCCCCTTGGATCGGGTATGCCGACGTGGGCCGTGAGAACGTCGGTGTCGTCGAGATCGATGGGAATTTCGCTTCCGGTGGGGCCGTAGGCAGAGCCTGCGGCGGCAGCGGGCGCGGAAGCAAGGCAAGCGAGGGTCAGCGCGGCAAGGACGCTGGAAATTGTCGTGGTAGTGGAGGGCATTGGCAGCGGCTTCTGTTAGGCGTCGCGATGCCAACCTAGGGAGTGGATCGGGCGCAGGGAAGGGGCGATGCGACGAACTGCGCCGCGTACCGCCGAAAACCTGCCGATCCGCGTAAAATCAGGGCTTGCCCGACTCGCACTTGGCGTGTAGGGGCGCGGTTCGAATTTGACGGGACTTCGGTCCTATGGCTCTTTCTCATCGGTAGGTTATGGAAGCTCAGAACATCCGCATTCGCCTGAAGGCGTTTGACCATCGCGTTCTCGACCAGGCAACTGGCGAAATCGCTGACACGGCACGTCGTACCGGCGCGCTGATTCGTGGGCCCATTCCCCTGCCGACCAAGATCGAGAAGTTCACGGTCAACCGTGGTCCGCACATCGACAAGAAGTCGCGTGAGCAGTTCGAAGTCCGCACCTACAAGCGTCTGCTTGATATCGTGCAGCCGAACGCCGCTACCGTCGACGCTCTGATGAAGCTGGACCTCGCGGCCGGCGTGAACGTCGAGATCAAGCTGGCCTGAAGCCGGTTTAACGGGGTGATCTGAAAAGGTCGCCCCGATGGTCCTTTCCGATCGGACCCTAACTAGATCGAGGACTATCTTGTCGGCTTCGCTAGCCGGCTTTGCGGGGAGAAACCCGCAGAGACAGCGCCCTGAGGGAAAAGCCCGAAGGGACACAAGGGATACCTCCGGCGGCGCCTTCGGGTTTCGTTCGGGAATGCGTCCCCCGTCTCGCTTCCGTCAGTCCTTCGGGGCTTGCAGGGAGCACCTGACCCGGACGGGGTTCGTATCACACACAGGGTTGGACATGCGTGCGGGGGATGGTCCTGCGTACGCCTCTGTAAGGAGTAAGGTCATGCGTACCGGCGTGATCGCAAAGAAAGTCGGGATGACCCGCCTGTTCCAGGAGGACGGTCGCCACGTGCCCGTCACCGTCCTGGCGCTGGAGGATTGCCAGGTCGTCTCAGTCCGTACCGAAGAACGTGACGGCTACGTCGCCGTTCAGCTCGGTGCCGGCGAAGCGAAGCAGAAGAACGTTGCCAAGCCGCAGCGCGAACACTTCGCCAAGGCTCAGGTTCCCCTCAAGATGCGCGTCGCGGAATTCCGCGTCGCCGACGACGCCCTCCTCGAGGTTGGCGCGACGATTGCGGCTTCGCACTTCGTCCCGGGCCAGCTCGTCGACGTGGGCGGCCACACCCAGGGTAAGGGCTTCCAGGGCGCTATGAAGCGCTGGGGCTTCGGCGGTATGCGCGCCACCCACGGTGTGTCGATCTCGCACCGTGCGCACGGTTCGACGGGTAACCGTCAGGATCCGGGCAAGGTGTTCAAGAACAAGAAGATGGCCGGCCACATGGGCGACCGTCAGCGCACCCAGCAGAACCTCGAAGTCGTCCGCGTGGACGATGAGCGCGGCCTGATCTTCGTCAAGGGCTCGGTCCCGGGCGCGAAGAACTCGTGGCTGACCGTTGCGGACGCCGTCAAGGTCGACCGTCACGGCGAGGCTCCGTACCCCGCCGGCATCAAGTCGGTTGGCAACACCAACGACACGGCCGCTGCCGACACGCCTGCTGAAACCGCGGCGCCCGAAGCGACCGAAGGCCAGGAGGGCTAATCATGAAGGTTCAGGTCCTCAACATCGACGGTTCGACCGCCAACGGCGACATCGAGCTTTCGGACGACGTGTTCGGCCTCGAGCCGCGCGCGGACATCCTGCACCGCGTCGTCACCTGGCAGCTCGAGAACCGTCGCGGCATCGCCCGCGCGACCCGCGAGCGTTCGGAAGTCGCGCGCACCGGCAAGAAGTTCGGCAACCAGAAGGGTGGTGGTACCGCTCGTCACGGCGACCGCGCTGCTCCGGTGTTCATCGGCGGTGGTAAGGCTCACGGTGCCCGTCGCCGCGAGTTCAACATCTCGCTCAACAAGAAGATCCGTGCGCTCGGTCTGAAGATGGCCCTCTCGGCCAAGGCTCAGAACGGCCTCGTGATCGTCGACTCGCTCGACGTCGCCGACGCCAAGACCAAGGCTCTGGCCGGTCAGCTCGCCAAGGCGAACTTCGGCAAGAAGGTTCTCGTCATGGACGGCGATCAGGTCAACGAGGGCTTCGCCCTGGCGGCCCGCAACATCGTCGGCGTGAACGTTCTCCCGGCTGTCGGCGCGAACGTCTACGACATCCTGAAGCATGATACGCTGGTGCTGACGCGCGCCGCTGTCGAGAAGCTGGAGGCGCGTTTCAATGGCTAAGTCCGTCGACATTCGTCACTATGACGTGATCGTCGCCCCGCACATCACCGAGAAGTCGACCCTGCTTTCCGAGCAGAACGCAGTCGTCTTCAAGGTGGCCGACAAGGCGACCAAGCCCGAGATCAAGGCTGCCGTCGAGGCAATCTTCGATGTCAAGGTGACCGGCGTGAACACGCTCGTCGTCAAGGGCAAGACCAAGCGCTGGCGCGGTAAGGCTTACCGTCGCAGCGACGTGAAGAAGGCGATCGTCACGCTGGCCGAAGGCCAGTCGATTGACATCACCGAAGGCGCGCGGGGTTAATTTCCGATGGCACTCAAGCATTACAACCCGACCAGCCCCGCACGCCGCGGCCTGGTCCTCGTCGACAAGTCGTCGCTCTGGAAGGGCAAGCCCCTCAAGGCGCTGACCGAAGGCAAGAGCAAGACCGGCGGCCGCAACAACAAGGGTCACGTGACCTCGCGCGGCATCGCTGGCGGCCACAAGCAGAAGTACCGCTTCATCGACTTCAAGCGTCGCAAGTGGGACATGGAAGCCACCGTGGAGCGGATCGAGTACGATCCCAACCGCACCGCGTTCATCGCGCTGGTGAAGTACACGGACGGCGAACTGACCTACATCATCGCGCCGCAGCGTCTGGCAGTCGGTGACGTCATCGTCGCCGGCGAGAAGACCGACGTGAAGCCGGGCAACGCCATGCTTCTGTCGCAGATGCCGGTCGGCACGATCTGCCACAACGTCGAGATGAAGCCCGAAAAGGGCGGCCAGATCGCACGTTCGGCAGGGACCTATGTCCAGGTCGTCGGTCGTGACCGCGGCATGGTCATCGTCCGCCTGAACTCGGGCGAGCAGCGCTACCTGCGCGGCGATTGCATGGGCACGGTTGGCGCGGTCTCGAACCCCGACAACTCGAACCAGACCCTCGCCAAGGCCGGTCGCGGTCGCTGGCTGGGCCGTCGTCCGCTTACCCGCGGCGTCGCCAAGAACCCGGTCGACCACCCGCACGGTGGTGGTGAAGGCCGTACCTCGGGTGGTCGTCACCCGGTTACGCCCTGGGGCAAGCCGACCAAGGGTGCCCGCACCCGCAACAACAAGCAGACGGACAAGCTCATCATCCGTTCGCGTCACGCCAAGAAGAAGAGGTAAGTCACGATGGCACGTTCCGTCTGGAAAGGCCCCTTCGTCGACCTCTACCTTCTCAAGAAGGCCGAAGTCGCGCAGGATGCCGGCAGCCGCGCTGGTCCGATCAAGACCTGGTCGCGTCGCTCCACCATTCTCCCGCAGTTCGTTGGTCTCACCTTCCAGGTGTACAACGGGCACAAGTTCATTCCCGTTGCGGTCAACGAGGACATGGTCGGTCACAAGCTGGGTGAGTTCGCTCCCACCCGCTCGTTCCCCGGCCACGCCGCCGACAAGAAGGGCAAGCGCAAGTGAGCAAGCAAGCAGCACCCCGCCGCGTAGGTGACAAGGAAGCTCTTGCGGTCAACACGAACATTCGTGGTTCGGCCCAGAAGCTCAACCTTGTCGCTGCCCTGATCCGCGGCATGCGCGCGGAAGACGCGATGAACGTCCTGGCCTTCTCCAAGAAGGCCATGGCGGTCGACGCCCGCAAGGTTCTCGCCTCGGCGATCGCCAACGCGGAAAACAACCACAACCTCGACGTCGACGCCCTCGTCGTCGCCGAGGCGTCGGTCGGCAAGTCGGTGACCATGAAGCGTTTCCACGCTCGTGGTCGCGGCAAGTCCACGCGCATCCTGAAGCCGTTTTCGCGCCTGCGGATCGTCGTTCGCGAAGTCGAGGAGGCCTGATCCATGGGTCATAAGAGCAATCCGATCGGTCTGCGCCTGCAGATCAACCGTACCTGGGACAGCCGTTGGTTCGCCGAAGGCCGGGACTACGGCAAGCTGCTTGAGGAAGACCTCAAGATTCGCAAGTTCATCATCGAGACCCTGCCGCAGGCTGCGATCTCGAAGGTGGTGATCGAGCGTCCGGCCAAGCTGTGCCGCATCTCGATCTTCGCTGCCCGTCCCGGTGTCATCATCGGCAAGAAGGGCGCGGACATCGAGAAGCTGCGCAAGCAGCTGGCCGCGATGACCTCGAGCGAAGTGAAGCTGAACATCGTCGAAATCCGCAAGCCGGAAGTCGACGCCAAGCTGATCGCCCAGGGTATCGCCGACCAGCTGATCCGCCGCGTGGCGTTCCGCCGTGCGATGAAGCGCGCGATGCAGTCCGCCATGCGTCTGGGTGCCGAAGGCATCAAGATCATGTGCGGTGGCCGTCTCGGCGGCGCTGAAATCGCCCGTCTGGAGCAGTACCGCGAAGGTCGCGTTCCGCTTCACACGCTGCGTGCGAACATCGACTATGCCGCTGCCGAGGCGCTGACCGCCTACGGTATCATCGGCATCAAGGTGTGGGTCTTCAAGGGCGAGATCCTTGGTCACGACCCGATGGCGCAGGATCGACTGATGATGGAGGCTCAGACCTCCGGCGTCCGTCCGGCCCGCTGAGTCTAGGATAGAGTTAGCACCATGCTGCAACCGAAAAAGACCAAGTTCCGCAAGGCCTTCAAGGGCCGGATCAAGGGCGACGCCAAGGGTGGCACCGACCTGAACTTCGGTTCCTACGGCCTCAAGGCCATGGAGCCCGAGCGGATCACCGCCCGCCAGATCGAAGCGGCCCGCCGCGCGATCACGCGTCACCTCAAGCGCCAGGGTCGTCTCTGGATCCGCGTCTTCCCGGACGTGCCGGTTTCGAAGAAGCCTGCCGAAGTCCGTCAGGGTAAGGGCAAGGGTTCGGTCGAATACTGGGCGGCCCGCGTCAAGCCCGGCCGTATCCTGTTCGAAGTGGACGGTGTTGCCGGCCAGCTCGCCGCCGAGGCTTTCAGCCGCGCCGCGATGAAGCTGCCGATCAAGACCAAGGTCGTCGCCCGCCTCGGTGACACCTCGCACCTGGGAGGCGAATAATGGCCAAGACCGAAGATCTTCGCGCCAAGACCGACGACCAGCTCACCGCTGACCTCGTCGATCTCAAGCGCGAGCAGTTCAACCTGCGTTTCCAGGCTGCTACGAGCCAGCTCGAAGCCCCGGCACGCATCAAGGAAGTCCGTCGCGACATCGCCCGCATCAAGACGCTCCAGGCTGAGCGTTCCGCCGCGGCGAAGGCGTAAGGAGAAACACGATGCCCAAGCGTATTCTTAGCGGGACTATCGTCTCCGACAAGACGGACAAGACCGTGACCGTGCTCGTCGAGCGCAAGGTGAAGCACCCCCTCTACGGGAAGATCATCCGCCGCTCGAAGAAGTACCACGCCCACGACGAGGACAACGCCTTCAAGACCGGCGAGAAAGTCCGGATCGAGGAGACGGCGCCTTACTCGAAGACCAAGACCTGGAAGGTTCTTGACCGTCTTCAGGCGAGCAAGGGTACGGCACTCGAAGCCGAGGTTTGATCCTCCGCTGAGATCGAAGCCGGGGCTGCAAGGTCCCGGCTTTGGCCTTACCTGACACAAGTGTTGACCTTCGCGGGTGAATGCGGCAAAGGGCCGCCTTCGCCCGCGCAGGGCGACTCGGGCCTCTTCGGGGGCCTGTCTTTTTAGGAACTGCCGGACTGGTTCCGGCAAGCCAGATGAGAAGGACTCGGATCGATGATCCAGATGCAATCCAATCTCGACGTGGCGGACAACAGCGGCGCGAAGCGCGTCCAGTGCATCAAGGTACTGGGTGGCTCCAAGCGTCGTTTCGCCGGCGTCGGCGACATCATCGTGGTGTCGATCAAGGAGGCGCAGCCCCGCGCTCGCGTCAAGAAGGGCGACGTTCACCGTGCTGTGATCGTGCGCACCCGCAAGGACGTGCGCCGCACGGACGGCAGCGTGATCCGCTTCGACAGCAATGCTGCCGTGCTGATCAACAAGAACGAGGAGCCGATCGGCACCCGTATCTTCGGCCCCGTGGTGCGCGAACTGCGCGGCCGTGGCTTCATGAAGATCATCTCGCTCGCGCCGGAGGTGCTGTAATGGCCGCCGCTAAGATCAAGAAGGGTGACTCCGTCGTCGTCCTGTCCGGCAAGGACAAGGGCCGCACCGGCACCGTGCTGCAGGTTCAGCCCAAGGACGGCAAGGTTGTCGTCGAAGGCGTGAACGTTGCCACCAAGCACCGCAAGCCCACCCAGCAGAACCCGCAGGGCGGCATCGACCGCGTTCCCGCGCCGATGCACATCAGCAAGGTCGCTGTTGCGGACAAGGACGGCAAGCCGACCCGCGTTCGCTTCGAAATCAAGGACGGCGTCAAGGTCCGCGTGGCCGTGAAGTCCGGGGAGACGATCGATGGCTGAGCAGTACACTCCGCGTCTGCGCACTAAGTTCGACGCTGAAATCGCGAAGGCGATGACCGAGAAGTTCGGTTACAAGAACGTGATGGAAATCCCGAAGATCGAGAAGATCACGCTCAACATGGGCGTCGGTGAAGCCAGCCAGGACAAGAAGAAGGTCCAGACTGCCGCTGCCGAGATGGAACTCATCGCCGGTCAGAAGCCCGTCATCACCAAGGCCCGCAAGTCGATCGCCCAGTTCAAGCTGCGCGAAGGCATGCCGATCGGCTGCAAGGTGACGCTCCGCCGCGAGCGCATGTACGAGTTCCTGGATCGTCTCGTCACGATCGCGATGCCCCGCATCCGCGACTTCCGTGGCCTGAACCCCAAGTCGTTCGACGGCCGTGGCAACTACGCCATGGGCCTGAAGGAGCAGATCATCTTCCCGGAGATCAGCTACGACAAGATCGACAAGGTTCGTGGCATGGACATCATCGTGACCACCACCGCGAAGACCGACGACGAAGCGCGCGAGCTGCTGCGTCTGTTCGGTTTCCCGTTCCCGGCTGAAGAGTCGGAACAGCAGGAGGCGGCGTGAGCCGCTGAGGAAGAGAGCTTAAGTCCATGGCGAAACTGAGTTCCGTGAACAAGAATGAGCGTCGCAAGAAGCTCGTCAAGAAGTATGCAGGCAAGTACGAGCGCCTCAAGGCGGTCGCTGACGATCAGTCGCTCGATGAAACCGAGCGTCTCATTGCTCGCCTGAAGCTGGCCGAGATCCCGCGCAACGCAAACCCCACCCGGGTTCGCAACCGTTGCGCCACGACCGGCCGTCCGCGCGGTTATTACCGCAAGTTCGGCCTGTGCCGCGTCGAGCTGCGTGATCTTGCCAACAAGGGCATGATCCCCGGCGTGACCAAGTCGAGCTGGTAAGGGTTAGAAGCAATGGCATTGACCGATCCCCTGGGTGATATGCTCACCCGCATCCGCAACGGCCAGCAGGCGAAGAAGGACTCCGTCCTCTCGCCGGCCTCGAAGCTGCGTGCGCGCGTCCTGGAAGTTCTCCAGCGTGAAGGCTACATCCGTGGCTTCTCCGACGACGCCACCGGCGCCCACCCGCAGCTGCGCATCGAGCTGAAGTACTTCGAAGGCGAAGCCGCCATCAAGCACATCGCTCGTGTCTCCAAGCCCGGCCGCCGCGTCTACTCGGGTTCCAAGGAACTCCCGGTCGTTCGCAACGGTCTCGGCATCACCATCGTCTCGACGCCTCGCGGCGTGCTCTCGGATGCCGAAGCACGTGCACAGAACGTCGGCGGCGAAGTGCTGGCGGAGGTGTTCTAATGAGCCGCATCGGTAAGAAGCCGGTGGCCGTTCCCAACGGCGTCACCGCCAACATCGACAACGGTGTTCTCTCGGTAAAGGGCCCCAAGGGCACCCTGACCCTGGGTCTGTCGGACCTCGTCACCTACTCGGTGGACGACGGTGCGATCGCCGTGCAGCCCATCGGCCAGTCGAAGCAGTCGCGCAGCCACTGGGGCCTTCAGCGCACCCTCGTGTCGAACCTGATCGAAGGCGTCACCAACGGCTTCACCAAGATCCTCGACATCAAGGGCGTCGGCTACCGTGCCGCTTCGCAGGGCAAGACCCTGAAGCTGCAGCTCGGCTACTCGCACGACGTCGACATCGCCGTGCCGGAAGGCATTGAGGTCAAGACCCCGGATAACACCACGGTCGAAATCTCGGGCATCGACAAGCAGAAGGTCGGCCAGCTTGCGGCCGAAATTCGCCGCTGGCGCAAGCCTGAGCCCTACAAGGGCAAGGGTATCGCCTACCGCGGTGAGTACATCTTCCGCAAGGAAGGGAAGAAGAAGTAATGGCAAAGCTGTCTCTCTTCGATCGCCGCGCGCGCCGCGTTCGCACCGCGCTCAAGGCCCGTTCGGGTGGTCGTCCCCGTCTGTCGGTGCACCGCACCGGCCGTCACATCTATGCGCAGATCATCGACGATGCGCAGGGCCACACCGTCGCTGCAGCCAACACGCTGGGCGCCAAGGGCACCGACCTCGACGCCGCGACCCGCGTTGGCAAGGAACTCGCCGAGGCCGCCAAGAAGGCGGGTGTTACCTCGGTCGTGTTCGACCGCGGTGGCTTCCTGTATCACGGCCGCGTCAAGGCGCTTGCCGAAGCCGCCCGTGAAGGCGGGCTGGAGTTCTGATCATGGCTGACGAAAACAACAACACGCAGCCGGTTTCGGCTGAAGCACCCCAGGGCGGCGCGCCGTTCGAGGGTAACCGCGAAGGCGGCCGTGGTCGTGGCGGCCGTGGCCGTGGCGGCAACGATCGCGGTGGTGAGCGCGGTGGCCGTGGCGGCCGTCGTGACGACCGTCGCGGCAACCGCAACGCCGACGAGGAGCAGGGTGAAGAGCTGATCGAAAAGCTCGTTCACATCAACCGCGTCTCCAAGACCGTCAAGGGCGGTAAGCGCTTCGGCTTCGCCGCGCTCGTCGTCGTCGGTGACGGCAAGGGCCGCGTGGGCTTCGGTCACTCGAAGGCCCGCGAAGTTCCCGAGGCGATCACCAAGGCGACTGCCTCGGCCAAGAAGAAGATGATCCGCGTCGCGCTGAAGGAGGGTCGTACCCTCCATCACGACGGCAAGGGCCACTTCGGCGCCGGCAAGGTGAACGTGCGTACGGCTCCGGCCGGTACGGGCATCATCGCCGGTGGTCCGATGCGCGCCGTGTTCGAGAGCCTGGGCGTCGCTGACGTCGTCACCAAGTCGGTGGGCACCTCGAACCCGTACAACATGATCCGCGCCACCTTCGACGCGCTGACCACGCAGACTTCGCCGAAGTCGGTGGCCCAGCGTCGTGGCAAGAAGATCGCCGACCTGCTTGGTCGCGGTGGTGCTACCGAGGTAGAGGCCGAGGCCGCTGCCGAAGCCATCGTGGAGTAAGCATCATGGCGAAGATCAAGATCCAGCAGATCGGTTCGCCGATCCGTCGCCCCGAGAGCCAGAAGAAGATCCTCATCGGTCTCGGCCTCGGCAAGATGCACCGTATCGTGGAGCGCGAAGACACCGCCGAAGTGCGCGGTGCCATCGCCAAGCTGCCGCACATGGTGAAGATCGTCGACTGAACCTTCACAGGTTCACGTTGAACGAGACAGAAGGGCCTCGGTGGAAACACCGGGGCCTTTTTGCGTGGGTGGCCGGCCCTTCGACAAGCTCAGGGTGACCCTTCGACAGGCTCAGGGAGAGCGGGGCTAAGTGCAAACCTCCCAATTCCGCTCAGGCTGAGCTTGTCGAAGCCCCAGGGGCATGGTGGGCCTTCCCGCAAGTAATGCTCTTCCAACAGCGCGCGGCTATGCTATTCGCGCCAGCTTCATCGGCGCCGTGAGGCGCCACGGATTCCAATCGGGGACAGGTCTTGATCGGCAAGCGGCTTCTGACGGCCACCATCCTGTGCATGGGCGCGCTGACGACGGCCGCGTGCTCGGACGACGCGCCCAAGGGCAATCTCGGTGTCGAGGGCGCCTCGGTAACCCAATGCGGCGACCTGCGTGCGGATACCGCGTTCCTGGACAAGCTGCGCAAGGGTGACCGCTCGCTGCGCCGCAGGCTGAAGGACGGTAGCGCCAACGCCGTGGCGGAGGCACACAAGGCGCTCGACATGGGCGACTTTCGCCTGATTGCCGCGACCACGCCGACCGGCATCTCCACCGAGGCTTACGGCGTACAGTGCCGCATGCTTGGCGGCCTTTCGCCATGGACCGTGCGCGCGGTGGCCTTCGTGCCGGAGGGCAAGGTCGAGGGCGGGCAGCAGAAGCCCGACGATACCGTCACCGGCTTTGGTCGCCGCTACAACGCCGCGATGCTGGCCGATCCGCGCTATCCTTATGCCGACGTCTGCCGTGCGGTCGACAAGGCCGGGCCGGCGCCGACGATGCCGGACAATCCCGATGCCGGGATCGAACAGCCCTACGGTTTCGCCGAACTGGGCGTCGCGCGCATGGAGCACGGGCTCGGCGCGGCGGCGCGGCGCGGCTCGATCCGGGATATCGGCATCCTGCTGGAGCGCGATCCCAAGGGCATCGACAAGCCCGATCTGTTCGGCCTCACCCCGCTCGCCTGGGCGGTCGCCTACCATCGCTGGCCTGCGGCGCAGGCGCTGCTGCGGGCCAAGGCCGACCCGATCGGCGGGACGTGCCAGACCACCATCGACCGCCAGTCGCCGTTGCAGATCGCGCGCGTGATGCGCTGGTACGGTGTCATCCGCGCGATGCGGCCGCTGGTGACCGAAGAGCAGTTCGCCAGCCTGCGCCAGAAGCCGCGCTGGGATGACGCCAGCCTCGTCGAGTTCAACCATGCGCTCACCGAACTCAAGGAGCGTTACGATACGCAGCTGAAAGCCAAGCCGTTCGGCCGCTACGACCTGAACTTCCAGGTGGACGAGCAGGGCAACACGACAGAGTGCAAGATGGATCCGGCATCCGTCTCGCCCGCGTTCGACAAGGAACTGTGCGGGCTGGCGGTGGAGATCGTGCGCTGGGCGCCTGCGCGCGACGCCTTCGGTACACGGGTGCCGGAGAGGGCGAAGTTGCTGGTGGGCTTCGGCGGCGGCAGCTGAGGCATGTCCTACATGCCGTGATTCATGCGATAGAGGATCGGTGAGGGCGCGCGCTGTCGCCTTCCCCCCTTTTTCCGTCATCCCCGTGAACCCAAGGCCACCTTTGTCGTAACGATGACCTTGGGTCGAGGGGTGTCCTGGACAAAATCCAGAATGCCCATCAGGGCACCATGGAGCGTGGCGTGGATTTCGCCGTGCTTCTCGCCGGGATGAAGCACGATGCGCTCGATAAGCGATCGGATCGCATCGGCAGCATCGATCCGGGTTTCCGGGTCTTCGAGCGCCTGAGTGAAGCGCTGCATCTCTCGCGTGTAGATTTCGGCGGTACCCGGATGCACGTCAGGAATGGCCTGCGGAGCCTGCGCAATGCGGGCAGTGATTTCGGCCTTCTGCCGCTCAAGCTCCGCCATGCGCGCCTTCATGACGGGCTGGTACAGGCCGTCTTCGATCGCGGCCATGATCCCTGCGACCGCCTTGTCGATCTTCTCCAGCGCCCTGGCATCAGCATCAATTTGCGCCCGCTGCTGACGGTTCTCAAGATTGATGTATTCGGCATAGGCCGCGACGGCAGCCTGCACCTTGTCCGGGGATACAAGGCGCTCTGCTAAGCCGGAAAGAGCGCGCTGTTCCAGCAGTTCACGGCGGATGGTGCGGTGGTTGGTGCAGACATGGCGGCGGTGGTGATTGAGACAGCCGATGCGCCCGTTGGTGACAACGCCCATCTTGTCGCCGCACACGCCGCATTCGACCAGCCCAGACAGCAGATAAGCGGGGCGCCGAGCCCTGTGCATCCGGCTCGCCTGCGCGGCATGAACGCCATCGATCAGAGGCTTGTACTCGACCGCAAGCGCGTCCTGCCGCTCCTTTACCGCCTGCCACATCTGGTCGGAGATGATGCGCAATTGCGGCACCTCCACCCGCACCCAATCGGACTCGGGATTGGTCCGGGCAACGGCGCGTCCTGTACGCGGGTCTTTGAGATGGTGCTTGTGGTTCCAGACGCGCACCCCGAGATACATTTCGTTATTGATGATGCCGATGCCACGGGCGCGCTTCCCGCGAATAGTGGTATCGCTCCATGGCCGACCGGATGGGCCGGGAATGCCATCGGCATTGAGATCGCGCGCGATGGCGCGCGGACTCTTTCCCGCCGCGAACTCGCGGAAGATGCGCTCAATGATCGGCACTTCTGGCGGCTCGATGCGGCATTCGCCGCGCACCAGTTCACCTTCGGACGACAACCGCCGCACGGTCCGATAACCATAGCCCACCGGTCCCGCCGAAAAGCCCTTTTCGACACGCCCGCGTTGCCCGCGATGGGTCTTTTTGGCGAGGTCTTTCAGGAACAGCGCATTCATCGTGCCCTTGAGGCCGACATGCAGTTCGGAGATTTCGCCTTCGGCCAGCGTCACCAGCGGCACGCGGGCAAACTGAAGATGCTTGAAGAGCGTCGCCACGTCCGCCTGATCGCGCGACACTCGGTCCAGCGCTTCGGCAAGCACGATATCGAACTTGCCCGCCTGTGCGTCCTGCACCAGCGACTGGATGCCCGGGCGTAGGATCATGCTTGAACCCGAGATCGCGGCGTCCTCATATACGCCGACGACATGCCAGCCCTCGCGCGCCGCGCGCTCGCGGCAAATGCGAAGCTGATCCTCGATCGAGGCGGCGCTCTGCTGGTCGGAGGAATAGCGGGCGTAAAGGGCGATGCGGTTCATCAGGCCTTCCCTTCGGTCCAGGGGTTGAAGAGGCGGATGCCGGTCGCCTCGAAGTCGGAAACATTCCGCGTTACGAGTGTCAGTTGATGCTGCTGGGCATGGGCGGCAATGAAAGCATCCATCGCGCCGATGGGTCGGCCCGCGCCTTGGGCGCGGGCGACGATCCGGCCCCACAGGTCCGCCGTTACGCTGTCGATGGAGAGCAGTCTGTCTTCAAATCGCGGCGCCAGTTGCTCGGTCAGCCAGATGTCGAGGCCCGCCTGTCGCGCCCCCTTGTCCATGCGCTCGATCCCATGGCGCAGTTCCGCCACTGATACTACGCTCAGGAATAATTCTTCCTCATCCATCGATGCCAGCCATTCCATCACACCGGGATCGGGACGCGGCCGTGCGCCTTCCGAGATGATGTTGGTGTCGAGCAGGAAGCTCATAGATCGATCTCGCGCACACCGTCCTTGAGGCGCTCCACCTCAAGCCCTGATCCGCGCAGCGGCGAGGTCAGCAGGAAGTCGGCGAAAGTGCCGCGATGCTGGCGGCGCTGGACCCGTTCCCATAGTCCGGCATCGACCACGACGACGGCACTCTTGCCATGGCGGGTAATCGCCTGAGGTTCGCGCCGCGCCTTTTCGATGACCTCGCTCAGCCGTGCCTTTGCCTGCGCCACAGTCCAGCTATCTGGATGCGCTTCAATCGTCATAACCACATCTCCATAATATGTGGTTATAATAGCCAAATTGTCGTCAAAAGTCAAGGTTCCGGCGGCCTCAGCGGTGTTCCCGGATCATTGTCATTGGCCGCTTTCCTCGCCCTGATATGCTGGCGCGCGATATGCCGCCCGATGGCCTCCGCAATGCGGGTCAGCGCCGCTTCGACATCCAGGCCCGACAGATCGATGTCAGGCTCATTGTCGTTGGCGGCGTTCAGGCGATCGCGCCTCGCGGGGTCGTCACCCTTCTCCATGACCGGTGATCCCATGCGAAGGCCCATGCGAAGGATTGTCGTTGTCCGGACGCCATGCGGCGGGATCGGCAATCCAGCGGTTCACGGCGGACTCGTGCCAGCCTGCACCATGGATGCTGATCTTCACCTGCCGGGGGAACGTGCCTTCCGCGATCTTGCGGTATAGGGTGGACCGGGAAAGGCCGGTCCGTTCGAGTACGGTCTTGCGACGAATGATGCGATCGGATTTCAACATAAAGGGAACTTCCAGGTCTTGCGTTGCCAAAGCCCCCTGGGCCCTAGAATTGGCCGGGTTTTTGCCGAAGACAAGAAGGTCGTGAATACCCGCACCGCCGCCCGGCACCCAGTCATAGGGTCATAGAGGGTCGTAGGGGGACATGGAGGGTCTTGGAGGGCATTTGCGGGAACATTCCCGCGTCACGACCTGCATGCGTTTTTCTCGGGCATGTTGCCCGATTGCCACGCTTTTAAGCTCAACCATTCCCACAACTGGCGAAGCTACGATGTATTTGGCATGTCCATCGTCCTTCTCCGATGGCCTGCCCGTCACGAATCATAATCTGCCTGAATCGATTCCGCGCCGCAAGGGCATCGGCATTTCAGTGCCGATATCGTGATGCCGGGGCTGACTGATCCCACCGCAAAGGACGAAGGCTCGCAATAGTCATGCGTTTGCATTACAAGGTAGTCAAAGGAGATTGCTCATGGCCACGAATGCCCTCATCCAGACGCGCATCGATGCCGATGTGAAGGCGCGCGCCTCTGCTGTTTTCGAAAAAATGGGGCTGACCGTCTCTGACGCTGTGCGCATCCTGTTGACCCGTACTGCCCGTGAGGGCGTCGTCCCCATGGAGTTGCTGGTGGAAAAGCAGGCGTATGACGATTGGTTTCGCGCCCGGGTCCAGGAAGCGCTGGACGACAATCGCCCCGACATTGCGGATGCGGAAGTGTCAGCCCAGTTCGCTGCCTTGCGCGACAAAGCCCGCCAGGGCATCCCGCCGTTATGAAGCTGGACTGGTCGCAACGCGCGGCGGCCGATCGTCTCGCCGTTTTCATCTGGATCGCCGACGATGATCCGCGGACTGCGGCTCTGGTCGATGGTCGCATAGAGGACGCGGTGCAGCAGCTGGTGGACTTTCCGCACAGCGGACGGCCGGGACGGGTTGAAGGTACACGCGAACTTGTGATCTCCGGCACGCCTTATCTCATACCCTATAAGGTGACAGGGGATACGGTGCGCCTGCTGCGCCTACTCCATGGCGCGAGAATGTGGCCGCATGATCTGGGGTGATCGGGGCAACAGTATCGATCTTGCCTTTTTAAATCTGGAATCTCGCAGCGGGTAATGAATGGGCGTCCCCGCGCGTTTGCGCGGGCCGCGCTCTATGTCGCTGCGCTCCACCGAGCCAGCGCTACGCGCCGTCTCGTCGCCTCACGGCGTGACGATCGCATGACGCGGGGGAAGCGGCTGCGCCGCTCCCCATGCGGACATCGCGCTTGCGCGCGGTGGCGTAGACCGGCTCCGACAAGCGGTGTGGGCGTCGCTACCCTGTAGGCGCGTCGCGGCGGCCTGCAACCCGGCAAGCCGGGTCTTCCTCTCCGTTTCAGCCCTTCGGGTGCAGTCCGCCTTTGCCGACACGCCTGCCGGTGCGCTCTTGCCGCCCACCCCGCATTCCGGGGCCGGGATGATGCGAAGAGGAGTAAGAGACATGGAACTCAAGCACATCGACATCGCCAGCCTCTCGGTTTCGTCCGCCAACATGCGCGGAGGTAAGAAGGCTCCGGACCTCACCAACATCCTGCCGTCGGTGCGCGCGCGGGGTATCCTCGTGCCGCTGATCGTCCGGGAGAAGGATGATGACAGCTACGAGATCGTGGCAGGCAAGCGGCGCTATCATGCCGCGCTGGCCGTCGCAGAGGAAAACGGGAGCATCGATCCGTTGCCGTGCGCCGTGATGGCAGCAGGTGATGATGCAGCAGCGCTGGAAGCCTCGCTGATCGAGAACATCGCAAGGTTGGACCCCGACGAGATGACCCGTCACGCAACTTTCACACGGCTTGTCCGGGAGGGCCGCAGCGTGGAGGATATTTCGCTGACCTTTGGGCTGACCGCCTTGCAGGTGAAACGGACCCTTGCGCTGGGCAATCTGATGCCGCGCATTCGCAATCTCTACCGCGCCGAAAAGATCGATGCCGCCACCGTGCGGCACCTGACCCTTGCCAGCAAGGCACAGCAGCGCGCATGGCTGGCGTTACTCGATAGCGAGAGCGACCACGCCCCATTGGGCCAGAACCTCAAGGCGTGGCTCATGGGCGGAGCAGCCATTTCCACCACTGTCGCGCTGTTCGATCTTGAAGGATATTCGGGCGAGGTCGTCTCGGACCTTTTTGGCGAGGACAGCTATTTCGCGTGTGCTGCCGATTTCTGGACGGCGCAGATGGCAGCGATTGAAAACCACGCGGATGCCTACCGGGAAGCCGGATGGCAGGAGGTCAAAGTGATGGGGCGCGGCGAGTATTTCCACACATGGGAGCATGAGCGTTGCCAGAAGAAGAAAGGCGGCCGGGTCTATGTGGCGATTAGCCATCGCGGTGAGGTGACGTTCCATGAGGGCTACATCACCGGGAAGGAGGCGCGTAAGCGCGAGGCAGGCGAGAGCCTTACCAAGCCGGTGCGCCCCGAAGTCAGCGCTCCTGTCCAGAACTATATCGACCTTCACCGTCATGCAGCCGTGCGCGCGTCCCTGCTCTCGCAGCCTGCCATGGCGCTTCGCCTGATGCTGGCCCATGCGATCGTCGGCTCGCCGCTGTGGCGGGTGGACGTGGAGAGGCAGCGTGCCAATAGCGATGTGATCGCCGAAAGCGTGGAGGCCAGCGCATCGGAAGCGACGTTCGACGCCAAGCGGCGCGAGATTCTGGCCCTGCTGGGCTTCGATGCCGACACGCCCACGGTAACGGGCGGCTATGCGGGCGATCATGGCCTGCCGCGGCTGTTCAACCATCTAATGGGTCTCCCCGACGAAACGGTCATGTCCGTCCTCGCCATCATCATGGGCGAAACGCTGATGGCGGGAAGCGCGATGGTGGAATTGCTGGGCGCATTGCTCAAAGTGGACATGGCATCGGTCTGGCAGGCCGATGACGCTTTGCTCGACAGCATCCGCGACAAGGAGGTAGTCGGCGCGATCGTGGCAGAGGTTGCAGGCGATACGGTTGCCACCGCCAATGCTGGCGAAAGCGTCAAGGTCCAGCGCCAGGTCGTGCGTGATTGCCTCGCGGGAACCAATGGCCGTGCCAAGGTCGATGGCTGGGTGCCGCGCTGGATGGCCTTCCCACCTGCCACCTATACCAACCGGGGCGGCGTCGGCAGCGCCGAGCGGTGGGAAAGGATCGCCGCCTTGCTCGAAACGGGAAGGCAATCTGATGTCGAGGATCGACACGCCTTCGCGCGAGCGGCCTGATTTCCAATGCCCCCGGTCGCTGAATACCTCCGGGGGCTTTTCTTGCTACGGATGCGAACGGCGCTCGGATCGGGCGTGCTGGAAAATTCGCCTCGGCCAAAGGCCGGGGCGTGGTGCTGTTCCTTCAAGCCTTCGACGAAAGCAGCATGATTTCGTCGGCGATCCTTTCCAGCAGCGGGTCGGGATCGGGTTCGGAACTGAACATATAGTGTCGGTTGCCGATGCGCAGTTTGGTCACGACCGCTTCGAGATCGGGCGCTGGAGTTCGGACGAGCCGCTTGGCGGATGCTTCATAGGCATCAATCCAGGGCCGTTCGCTATCTTCGGCTTCAACCGCTTCCTGCATCGACGCCTCGCCCGTATGGAAGGCGTCGAGCACGGGCTGGATCGTGCCGCGGTAAAATTGCTCCATCGCTTGTCTCGCGGCGCGCTCCGCCGCAACCGCCCTGTTCCAGTTCAGGGCGATGTTTCGGGTTCGCTGAGATGTCTGCGCCATGGCGGGCACAGATACCAGAGCAGGGATGATGGACAAGGCGCGCATGACTTCGCGCCGCGAGGAGGTTAAGGGCTGCATAGCCGTATCCCTTCCAGTCAGGGTTATGGTCAGGCCCGACGCCGGTGTTCCCGCACCGCGTTGGGCCGCCCAGCGTCAGGCCGGACGCTGGGATTATATCTTCATGCCGCACCATCGCAAACCACTCAGCGCATTGCACTCACGCCTGTACTGTTCAACACAAGTGGCCCGCCACAGGTTGGGAACCGCGGCGGGCCAAGGTTGTCGAGGATGGTGCTCTGTTCGGAGAATATCATTCCAAAGCGCAACGGCAAGGCAATAAATGTTGCACCGCACAAGCGACGGAATCAAAGCGCGCACTTTGTCTCCATTCAAATTCCTGATATGATCCACGCCGCGTTGCGCAAAGGGCAGCGCCGGGACTGCTAATCCCGCACACAAGAACCACTCGGAAAATCAGTTTTCCGGGATGCCGTCGCGTATGTCCAAACCTGCGGGTGAAAGGCGGCGGCGCATGTCGTGTGCATGTTAGCAGTTCCGGCGGCTCCCGCGTCTCAGCGCGCGGGAGTTCGGGACCTTATTACCGCATCCGCCCCGTTCCTTCCGCCCCATCCGCCCGGATGCGGACCGGAGGTTCCCATGGACGAGAACCACGACGGACATGCGCCGACGCTTGCGGCTGATGCGAAACATGATCGCGAGATGTCCGACTACAATGAGATGCGCGACCGCGTTGTCGCCCGCGTGGCTCATCTCGAACCCTATCCCCGAATGGCGATCGAGCGCGCGGTGCGCATACTTCGCACCTATTTCATCGATCGGCGCGACCTCGCACCCCGGCGCGGCAGGCTCGAAGGCTTGATGCTGGTCGGCAAGAGTGCCGATAAGTCGGCAAGCACCAAATGGGACCGCGAGCCGCTATTATTCGAGATATGGGCCTTCGTCGACCATGAGGCCTATAAGGGGAAAGAGCGCTATTGGGGCCGCGCGCAGGCTGTCCTCAAGTCCCAACTCGTGCGGGCCATAGAGGTCGAGCTATCGGTCTTCACCATCGATGAGGCCGCGCGCTTTTCCCAGAACAATCCATGGCTGGCCGAGCGCTACGAAGGCGGCATCGTCCTGTTCGACCGGGCGATGGACCCGCCGCGCAATGCCGTGGCCAAGACGGCCCATGAACGCATCATGGTAGCAGTTGCACGCTTGTACGAGCCGCAACGGATCGCCTTCCAGCGCTACCGGGCTTACGGCCTCGACCTTGGCCGGATATCCCGCCCCCTGCGCACAAGCGAGGCCGAGGCTCGAATAATACTTGCTGAGGCATTCGGCACGCTTCTGGCCGAGATTGGCAACGAGGTGCGGCCACGCTCGCTGCGTTTCCATCTTGGCAATCATCCCCGCCACAATCTCGATCTCTACCACCGCCCCGGCGACTTCGACCTCCTGCTTGCCGTCACCTTCTACCGCCGCGCCGTCGATCACGTCGGCATGATGGTCGAGGCCCATGCGCGCGACCTTTCCTCGAAGATCGTACAGGCGGCAGCCTATGCCACGGAGTTCGCGCTCAAGGCCCTGCTGCTCCATTCAGGCTACTGCGATGACTGGAACCGAAGGCATATCGGGCTCGATCTGGAGGGCGCGCTGAGACATGCCCGGGCGAACGGACTGGAGCCGCCCAGCGACGAACTCGACCGGCTGATCACGCCGCTATCGGACTATCATCGCGGTGGCAGACGGCCAGATCAGGCGCGAGTAGTTCTCGCGGCACTCCCTTCCGCCGAGATCGTCGAAACGGCAGCGACGCTGATTGCCAATGTGGGGACGATCACCGGCTATGCCGATCTGCCGGGGGAGGAATTGCCGTGATCCTGCACACCGACCTCGATCATCTCTCCGGTTCCATGCGCGAGGAACTGCGCAGGGTCGCTGCCCTGTTGTTCGAAGGCTTCGACGACCTGTGCGCCCACAAGCGCGCGCAGCGCTACAAGACGGCCCGCATCGACAAGCTGATCCTCTACGGCGCGCACGCATGCCGGGATCAGGGCGCAAGTCCTGCACTCACACCCGCGCCCATCCGGCTGCTGGTTATCGTCAACCACAACCGGATCGCTGCGCGCCGGGATGATTGGGCGCCGATCCGCGACCGGCTGCGGCGCGCATGGGAAGTGGGCGAGATAACCCACCCGGTGCGGCTATGCATTCACACGCTCAGCCATGTGAACCACGCCCTCGTTCACGGCGTCCCATGGTTCGTGACGATCGCGACCGAGGGCATCGCGCTCTATCAGGCCAGCAGCGCGCGCCTCGAAGCGCCGCGAAGGCTACCTGCCGCACGGCGGCGCGAGCGCGGGCATGGCGAGTTCGCACGCTGGTACGAACGGGCCGGTGATTTCCTCATGGGCGCGGCCTTTTTCGAAAAGCGCGGCAATGCGCCCATGGCGGCGCTCCTCCTGCACCAGGCCAACGAGCATCTCTACCAGTGCGTGGCGTGGTCGCTGACCCTCAATGGGCTGCGCACGCACGCCCTCGACGAACTGCGCGAAGTCGCCGAATATCTGGACAGTCGCCTTGCCCTCGCATGGCCGCAGGAAACGCCTTTCGAGCGGCGTGTCTTCGGCTGTATCCGGCGCGCCTATGTCGAGGTGCGCTACGGGCGCACATACCGGGTTGCGCCTGAAGAGGTGGCCTGGGCGATGGATTGCACAGCCGCTCTCTACAAGCTGGTGCAGGTCGTCTGCCTCGAACGGCTGGATGGGCTAAATGAGATTGCGCGGGAGGCGGATCATGTCCAGTTCGCCTGACCCCACGGCTGAAATGCGCGCCGCCTATCTCGATGCCGTCGAGCGCCTGCCGTTGCTTTCCCGCGTGGTGCTCAGGATGCATCAGGCCGACGATCTCCCCTTCGAGGAAATCGCTCGCCGCCTGTCGATCGACATGACAGCGGTAATGGCCTGCATCGCAGAGGCACTGGGGATGATCGTTGCCATGCTCGACGGCGACAAGCCAAGGCGCTGGCGCGCCGCACAGATCAGCCCGACAGAGCGGGCGTTACGTGAGCGGCACCGACGCTATTGCGCGGATCGTTTACGCGCCATGGGCATCGACAAGCCGATCGTCTGGCAGCGGAAGATGGATGATGACCTTACCGTCGCGATCCTGCTGATCGAAACCCTGCCCGAACCGTTGCGGGAAACCGTCCTTCTCTTCTCTGCCGACAAAATGACCCTGGATCAGATCGCCGCGCGGATGGCGATCACGCGAGAGAATGTCTTCGAGCGCATATCGAGTGTGCTCGACCTGATCGAGATCGGCCCGAAGCGCTTCGAGGATTGGTTGCGAATGCTGGGCACTGACCCCTGAGCCGTCAGTCGCCCTTCGCAAACAGCCGGTAGAAAAGTTCCTCGCTGCGGCGCCGACCTTCGGGTGTGAGCAGGACCGACTTTGCCTTTCCCACCGGGTCGAGAATCAGGTCTTGCGCATGCAGGCGATCGAGCGCGTCCCAGTCGAAGGACTTCCAGGCTCTCGCCATGCCCGACCGTCGGTCTTCCTCGTGCAGCGTCAGGAACATCAGCGCCAGGACCGCTTCGTCGATCCGATCGGTGTCGATATCCGCATCGTCCATGTCCTATCTCCCGAAGGTATCGGGCGAGCATGATATAGCGTGATGAACCGATCGTCACCGCATCGCCGATGGCGATCAGTCCGGCGTGATCGCAGCCGTTTGTGTTGCTGGCGCCGCTTCACCTTTGAGCGCAGCGGTAATCATCGCTGCAAGCGTCTCTTCCGCCCGGGCGCGGACGCCGATATCCTTCGCTTCGAGATCGCGCCGTACCCATTGCGGCGCACGTTCCACTACGGCGAGAATGATCGCCTGAATATGTTCATCCATGACGCTCGGCTCTATGCGCCGCGAGACCGGTCGTCATCAAAAATTGCAGGCCAGTCGGCATCGGCGCGATAGAGTTCGAGTTGCGGTTCAGACAACCAGACTCGGGGATATTCCATCGGGCCATCGCCTTCCCTGGCCGACCCATGGTCCTTGCCCCCACTTTGCGGCGGAACCACCCAGCCAAAGCGCCGTCGGCGAAGCGCCCGCAATTTGGGCCTGAACATGTTCAGGACCGATGGCGGGAGCAACGGCGCGCCGAAGTTGTCGTCTATCCATTCCAGCACCAGCAGCGCGCCTTCGCGCGTGCGTAGATCGGCGACACCGACAATGAGCAGGGCTTCGGCAAGGTCGTCCAACAGCAAGCCCAACCGAAGAGCAGGCTGGCGCGCAATCAGCTTCTGCAGAAAATCATATCGGGCCTTACCCTGTCCCAGCGTCGAGAACTTCGCCCACAGGTTCTCCTCGCCCTTGGTGAGGCCTGAGAGCGAATAGAGATCATAGGTGTCCTTGCTGACCGTGAGATCCCGTTTCACGGCATTGCGGTGGACGCGAACGGCGTCATTGCGCAGCACCATGGGAAAGGCGGGATCGATCAACACCCGACAGAGATACCACATTGATGTCATCTAGCGTACGGTGATGTCTGCGACACATTCAAGCGGCACAAATAATTCGGCTTTCTAGCTGGCCTTTAGGACGAAGGCAAATGGATCTGCTGACCCTTTGCCGGAGCGATTTGATATGGAGGTTTTATGCAAAGAATCGTTGCATTCTCACTGTTAGGGATCGCTGCCACGTTTGGCAGCGCCGGGATCACGGTAGCCGCCACCACGACTTCGCACGCTGCGCCGTGTTGGGCCAAGGGAAACACGGCCGATATTACGGAATGCTTTACCAGTTCCGCGAGCGAGGCCGACGCTGAGTTAAATCGCCTGTACCAGAAGATCAGCCTTGTCCTGCATCCGGACAACCTTCGCCAGTTGCAGGAGGCAGAACGATTTTGGATCAATTATCGGGACGCGACATGCAAGGCCGAAAGAAGTCTTTGGGACGGTGGGACTGGCCAGAACCCCGCCTACTGGGCATGCATAGACGATGAGACGCGGCATCGCCTAGACTATCTGCAAACCACTTATCGCCTGCGCTTGCAAAAGCTTGGAAGTTAAGGGCGTCAAACGTTTCGTAAAGCATCTCGCTCTGCCTCGAATGTGCGTTTGCCCTTGCGCTTCCACAGCGCCAGCGCATTCAATCGTTTCTCACCACGCAGTTGCTCCCCTACCGTGAGAAGCGCACCGTAGATCGTGGCGCGATCATCCTCAGTCAGATCGACCAGCCCCGCCTTGACGACCAGCCCGCCTAACTCGATCAAATGCCGTGTGCGCTCGCGCCGCTTCATAACCCATTCCCTTGTGTCGGTTCGTGCCTTTACAGCCTCAACGCGGTGCCGCGCCGCCTTGGAGCGGCAGAGCGCCTTCCGGCTGTCCGTCAGATCACGGTGCAGGCTGGCGTGCCTTGCCCTGAAAGAAGGCCGTGCCCGCCTTGCGCCAGCCCTCCTTTGTGGCAGCATCCTTCATGGCGGCGGCGTGCAGTAGCGCCCCGGCCAGCAGATCGGCGTCGAGAGCATCCGCGCCCGTAGCCGCGACCAGTTCGCCAAGCTGGCGTACGCGGCGTTCCTTGATCGCCTTCGCCTTATCCGCAAGGGCTTTCAGTTCCGAATCGAAGTCCTTGGGCTTGCGCATAGCAAAGTCTCCATTGAGTGATGATGCGCCTATGATAGAAGAAGGTAGGAGGTGACGCAGTAGAGTCGCTGGGACGGGATGACACCGCCTAGTCCCTGCTCGGAATTTATTCGAGGAGGGCGCGCTTATACGTCGTGCCGACGTGCGCTCAGAGTAGTAAATGGATGATCGTTATGGCGATCTTCCATTTTTCCGTTCAGGTCATCGGGCGCGGACAAGGGCGCAGCGCCGTCGCGGCGGCGGCCTATCGCGCGGCCGAGCGCCTGCACGACGATCGCCTCGACCGCGACCATGACTTCACGAACAAGGCGGGCGTCATCCATTCGGAAATCCTCCTGCCCGAAGGTGCGCCCGAACGCTTCTCGGACCGGCAAACCCTCTGGAACGAGGTCGAGGCCACCGAGAAGCGCAAGGACGCGCAGCTAGCGCGCGAAATCGAGTTCGCCATTCCGCGCGAGATGAATCAGCAGCAAGGCATCGCGCTGGCACAGGATTTCGTGCGCGCCGAGTTTGTCGAGCGCGGCATGATCGCGGATTTGAATGTCCATTGGGATATCAGCGCGGACGGCCTCGCCAAACCCCACGCGCATGTCATGCTCACCATGCGGGAGGTCGGCGAAGACGGGTTCGGCGCGAAACAGCGCGAGTGGAACCGCACGGAGTTGGTGGAGCAGTGGCGCGAACGCTGGGCGGATCATGTCAACAGCCGGCTCGCAGAACTGGATATCGACGCCCGTATCGACCACCGCAGCCTTGAAGCGCAGGGCATCGACCTCGAACCGCAGGACAAGATCGGCCCCGCCGCTTCGCGCATGGACGAGCGCGGGCTTGAGTCCGAGCGCATCGAGGATCACCGCGCCATTGCCGAGCGCAACGGCGAACGCATCATCGCCGAGCCGGGTATCGCGCTCAATGCGATCACCCACCATCAGGCCACGTTCACCACCCGCGATCTTGCCATGTTCGTCCACCGCCACAGCGACGGCAAGGCGCAATATGACCGGGCGATGAGCGCGGTGCGCGGCTCGCCCGATTTGATCGCGCTGGGCAAGGACGGGCGCGGCGATGATCGCTTTACGTCGCGCGACATGATCGAGACCGAGCAGCGGTTGCAGCGTGCTTCGGAATTGATGGCCGAGCGCGAGCGGCACCGCACCGACGAGAAGGCACGCGAGGCGGCTTTGACGCGCGCGGAAGGGGATGGGCTTGTGCTGTCGGGCGAGCAGCGCGCGGCGTTCGAGCATGTGACGGGCGGACATGATTTGAGCATTGTCGTGGGCTATGCCGGGACCGGCAAGAGCGCGATGCTGGGCGTGGCGCGCGAGGCGTGGGAACGCAGCGGGTTCGCGGTGCGCGGCGTCGCGCTGTCGGGCATCGCGGCGGAGGGGCTGGAGAATGGCTCGGGCATTGCGTCCCGCACCATCGCCAGCATGGAATATGGCTGGGCGCAGGGACGCGATCTGCTCACGTCGCGCGACGTGCTGGTGATCGATGAAGCGGGCATGGTCGGCAGCCGCCAGATGGAGCGCGTTCTCAGCCACGCCGAAGAGGCGGGCGCGAAGGTGGTGATGGTGGGCGACGCCGAGCAGTTGCAGGCGATCGAGGCGGGCGCGGCGTTCCGTGCCAGGCATGAGCGCCATGGCGGCGTCGAGATCACCGAAATCCGCCGCCAGCATGAGGACTGGCAGAAAGACGCGACCCGGTATCTGGCGACCGGCCGAACCGGCGAGGCGATCCGGGCCTATAGTGATCGGGGCATGGTCCATGTCGCCGAAACCCGCGAGCAGGCGCGCGCCGACCTGATCGACCGCTGGGATGCGGCGCGGCAGGCCGAGCCTGACAAGACGCGGATGATCTTCACCCATACCAATGAAGAGGTGCGGAACCTCAACGAGATGGCGCGCCAGCGGATGCACCTGGGCAAGGAACTGGGCGACGATGTGCGGGTAAAAACCGCGAACGGCGAGCGGGACTTTGCCTCCGGGGATCGTGTCATGTTCCGGCGCAACGAGCGGGGCATGGAGGTCAAGAACGGCACGCTGGGAACAATCGAGAAGGTCAGCGAACAGGGCATGACCGTGCGCACCGATGACGGGCGCTGCGTGTCGTTCGACATGAAGGACTATCGCGACCTCGATCATGGCTATGCCGCCACGATCCACAAGACGCAGGCGGTCAGTGTCGATCGCACCCATGCGCTCGCCACGCCGGGGATGGACAGGCACGGAACCTATGTGGTCATGACCCGCCACCGCGAAGGCGTGGACCTGCATTACGGGAAGGATGATTTCAAGGACGAGTCCCGCCTTGTCCGCCTGCTCAGCCGCGAGCGGCCCAAGGACATGGCGAGCGACTATGCGAAGCGCGATCCCGCCGAGCAATTTGCCGAGCGGCGGGGCATCACGTTCGGCGCGCGTGTCGCGGAAATCGTCCGGCCGATCGCGGAGAAGGCGCGCGGCATGTTCGACGGCCTGCGCCTCGCGCTGCCGGGGCAGGCCAGGGAACAGGAGCGCGAGGCGTCGCCCGAACGGCCACGCGGTATCTTCGACAATTTCCGGCCGCCCGAGCCGCAGCAGCCCTCGCGCGATCAGGGGATATTCGCGAACTTCCGGCCGCCCGCGCCGATCCATGATCCCGCCCGTCCGCAGCAGCGCGACCATGATTCCATGCCGATGCGCGCGGGCGGCCTGCGCGGGGCGGTGGAGCGCTATGCCGGGGCGCTCGACGCGATCCGCCAGACCCGCGCGCAGGGCATCGACGCCATGCCGCACCAGGTCGCCGCGCTGGACAAGGCCCGCGACGCATTGGACGCGATCCGGCCCAAAGGCTCGACCGATTTGAACAGCGCGTTCCGCAATGGTCCCGAACTGATCCGCCAGGCGGCGGAAGGGCGCGGCCATGACGCCGTGCTGGCGATGCAGAAGGAGGCCGAAATCCGCGTCGATCCCTTCCAGCGCGCCGATCGCTTTGTCGAGGGCTGGCAGCAGTTGCAGCGCCAGCACGCCGAACTAGTGCGCGACGGCAATTTCCGGGCGGCGAAAACCACCGCGCAGCACATGGCCGACATGGCGAAGAGCCTTGAGCGCGACGCCCAGCTTGAATCGGTGCTGGGACTGCGCGAGCGCGAGCTTGGGCTGGAGTTGGGGCGCGACATGGGCCGCAGTCTCGGGCGCGACCTCGCCGACAGCATTCCCCACGATCACGGCCGCGACATCGGGCGCGGCATGGGCATAGACCGTTAGACAGGAGACACCGGCATGGAGAATGAATTGCAGCCCAATGCGCCTCACGCCGATCCGGCGACACAGGCGTTCACGCGGCTTGAGCAGGAAATGGCGCTGCTGCGCCGCGCGGTCGAGAATCTGGCGGCCGAGAAGGCCGAAATGGTCATTCCCGACTATGGCAGGACGCTGGCCGAGATCGCGAAGCGCATGGGCGCGATGGCCGAGACGCTGGCCGCGCTCGCCGCCATGCCCGCCCTCAAGATGACCCCGGAGGCGTTCGCCGAGCGGATGGACATGGCGGCGGCCATGGCGCGGCACGAGGACCATGCTGCGCTTGTCGAAGCCAGACGCGCGATGGCCGACACCTCGCGCGACCTGCGCACGGCCATAGGCACCGCCGCCACCATCGACGCGCAGCGCCGCAACCGTCACCAGTGGGGCGGCGGCGGCCTGGTCGCCGGGATGCTGCTATGCGCGATCCTTCCCGGCTTCGTCGCGCGCGCCATGCCGGATAGCTGGCATCTTCCCGAGCGTATGGCGGCGCGGACGCTGGGCCTCGATCGATGGGCGGCGGGGGAGCGCCTGCTCGCCATGTCCGAGCCGGAACGCTGGCGCACCGTGGTGTTCGCCAATACGCTGGTGCAGAGCAATCGCGATGCGATCAGAAAATGTCGCGACGCCGCTATACAGGCCAATAAGCCGGTGCGGTGCACCATCATGATCAAACCCGCGTCATAACCGCGCGTGCTTCGCGGTGCGTCGCAGGCACGCCGTCAATACCTGAAGAACTGCTTGAGCCCGAGCGCCTTGAGACCGCGACGATAGGTCATAGAACTCATGTCTGCGGGGATATGCGCTTCGTCGGTAGGATCGAGCGGTAGCCATTCGGGCATCTGCGCTTCGACGATGGCCTTGTCTTCTTCGAAGACGCGGCGGTTGAAGTCGTAAACGTCCTGCACCGGTAAGTCGGTATCAAAATTCCGGGCGATCGGCGCGAAGAGGCGCGTTAGGCGCGCCGACACCGGTGAGGCTGCATTCATGATGACGAGGCGATCCTTACCGGGAAAGTGGATTTCCAGCGTCGCCGTAAACGGCAGGTGGCAGCGAAAGTGGCGCAGCCAATTGAACCCCGGCACATCGCGTTGCGGCGTAGCGATGGGATAGTTGCTAACGGTGCTCCAGTATTCGGCTTCGAAGCCGTATTGAGTTCGTTTGGTGGTATAGGAGGGCACTTCGGCATTGCCGGGATCGGCGAAAGTCTCGTGGTGGACGAAAGCAAAGTGCGCGACGTCCAGAAACCCTTCGAGCTGGCGGCCCGCGAAGCCCTGGATGTCGATCCAAGGGCAGACGATCTGCTGGAATTCGGCCTCGTCCCAGTGCGGCATATCCGGAATGGCCCTTTGATGCGGTACGTCGCTTTCGGGATCAAGACAGGTCCAGATTAACCCATAACGTTCGATACTGGGGTAGGTACGCAAGTGCAACCGCGCGGGAATATCGCGCACCGGGTGAGCGGGAACGTGAATACACCTGCCACTACTGCCGAATCTAAGTCCATGGTAGGGGCAAACGATACCGTCGTCATGCTGCGTCCCAAGACTGAGCGGTACGCCGCGATGGGGGCATACATCGGTCGCAATGACGACCTCATCTCCCAACTGATAGATCACGAGCGGCTGGTCGAGTAACCGCGTACCGATCGGTTTCTTCCCGACCTCGTGCGCTAGCGCGATAGGATACCACTGACGGGCGAGAACATACCAGTCCTCTGGGGCGAACGTGCAGCCGAGCGGCAGCGCGGGGCGACCGGCGTCGATGACGGCGGAGGTGGCCATGGATTTTTATCCGTTGCGAAAATCCGGTACCTTTTCCGTTGCCTTCCCACCTCTTTCAAACACAATGATCAGCACATTGCGTTGCTGAAAATAGAACGCCCTTTGATAATTCCTGCCGTAGAGAGCCGCGTCGATCTGCACATTTTCGCTGCGCGGCGGGATGCGAACGGAAACGCCAGCTTCACGTTGGACGACTATCTATATTGCCAGCCGTGATCGCTCTTGGCTAAGGTAAATCCCCGTAGATCTCGGAGCGGCGCATTCTCATTCTATCTTCTAATCAGGAACATGAGTTGCGACGTGAATGCCAGGTTCGGTCCGGTTCGAACACTGTGCGTAAGCAGGCCATCATTCCCCTCGCTCAGGTCAAGCATGAACGACGGCTCGGCCCGCGTCAGCGATCTCGCCCAGGCAGCCTACCCACGAGAATTAATGCGAAAGGCGTTGCCGTCCGGATCACGCAGCACGGCCTGGAACCAGCCATAGTAGGTTGCGAACGGTTCCTTCACGATCGCGGCGCCGAGTTTGGTAGCCCTGGCCGTCAACTCACGCACCTCGGCTTCACTGCCCACATCGAATGTCTGGAGAACACGATCGCCAGCGGTTGTCTGCGGTTCCAGACCGAGCAGATCGTAGGCGTCAGGCGCACTGAAGCCGATCGAGGAACACTCCGTGATGAAGCCTCGGAAGATGGGCGACCGGCTTTCAGTAATCTCGGCGAGGTCGAACAACGTGCCGTAAAATTCGGCCAGACGATCAATGTCTGCCGTGAAGATGTTTGTATAAGCCAACGCGACCATTTCAGTCTCCCTCAGGCCGCCAGGCCATATGTCTTGCGGTACATCGCGGCGATGTGCCCACCGACCGTCGTCGCCTCAAAGTCGGGCTCCCCGTTTTCCGGAAGGCACGTCTCGACGCATCTGATCTCATAGAAGTAGTTTGGATCGAAGAAGAACGGCACCGAGAAGCGATCCCGACCGCTATGGTTGTTGAGGACGCGGTGCATGTTTGCGTGATAGAGTCCGTTGGTCATCACGCGGACCAGTTCACCAAGATTGATGATGAATGTGCCGGGGATCGGCGGGG